>JAYVVU010000238.1:0-3925 GCA_043786755.1 Actinomycetota bacterium | reverse complement strand
TCGTCGTTGAAGAAACCGCTGCCCCCGAAACGCAGCCCGCCGCACAGCCCGCCGTGCAAGTCGCACCAGTGTGCGTGAAGACCTACACCGTTGCCTTGGGCGACGGTTGGTTGCGCATCGCCGATGCACACGGCGTCACGCTCAATGAACTGCTCGCCTCCAATGCAGCGAACGTTTCGACCTTCCTGATGGTGGGCGCCACGATCTGCGTGCCCGCCAACGCGACCGACCCGACCACGACCGTGAAGGTCACGACTCCGGCCGTTACCACTCCGGCCGCCGCCGTCTACGTGGCGCCGTTCTCGCTGCCGTGCGCCAAGACGTATGTAGTGGTACTCGGCGATGGCTGGTTGCGCATCGCTAACAAGCACGGCGTGGCGATGAAGGACGTGCTGGCCGCGAACGCTGCTTCGACTTCCACGTTCCTGATGGTCGGCAAGAAGATCTGCGTGCCAGCAAACGCGACGACCCCGACCACGCCGACCACCGTGAAGGCCGTGACGCCAACAACCAAGGCGCCCCGCCCCGCGCCGACACCGACGATCAACCCGCCGACTCGCACATACACGATGGCTGAAGTGGAAGCGATCATCCGCGAGATCTGGCCTGACGACCTCGAAGACGAGGCCGTGCGCATCGCCACCCGCGAGAGCCACCTCAACCCGCGAGCGCAGAACTACTGCTGCTACGGCCTGTTCCAGATCTACTTCAACGTCCACAAACTGTGGCTCGCCACGATCGGCATCACCAGCGGCGAAATGCTGCTCGACCCATACAACGCCGCCAAAGCCGGCCTGCGACTGTACGAGCGCAACGGTTGGGGCCCCTGGAAGCTCTGATCTGACGGCCGTCCGGCAAGTCGGTAGCCGAGAGAGTCGCCTCGCCTCTACACTGGCGACCCGCAAGGCGCTCGTAGCTCAATGGATAGAGCATTTGACTACGGATCAAAAGGTTGGATGTTCGAGTCATCCCGAGCGCGCTGGGTTTTTCTTTAGCGAACTGTGTCGATTCCGGCCGTTGCGTTCGTAGTGGTGGTGAAAATCAACTTCACCTAGATTTCCACGACAAGGAGCAACACAATGCCGCAGTACCGGGTGGCTTCTGGGTCATCGAAGCCGTCGACCTCGACGCCGCCCTCGGCTGGGCTCGCACAGCGACCGTTGCCTGCGACGGTCCCGTCGAAGTGCGTCCGTTCCAGCACGAGGTCGACGTTCCGCAAAAGTGAGTTCTGCGGCGAGAGACGCCGACTTGCTTGCGCGCTGCGGACGCGTCGACGAATCAAACGCCGCGTACGACCTCGCCATCGAGCTCAGCGACAACCCGGTCGAACGTCGCTTCCTGGATGATCAAGAGTCTCGGAATCCTGCCAGCGATCAACGCTGAGGGTCCTGCGACGTGCAGACGCACGCTTCGTTACCGTCGGCATCGGCGAGGACCCACCACGACTGAGCGAACTTGTCGGTCATCAGCGTGCCGCCAGCGGCGAGCGCGAGAGCAACCCGTTGATCGGCGATGTCGTGCGGCACGGTGACGTCGATGTGGAACCGGTCGCGTTGCTCGCGCGGTGCGTCCATCTGCTGGAACCAGAGGGACGGGCCAATGCGTAGCGGATCGACCAGATTGCCGTTCGACTGCACGTAGCCGAGCACCGCCGCCCAGAACGGTCGGATGCGGTCGGCATCGAGCGTGTCGATCGCGATCTCGGTGGCCTGCGACACCGTCGGCTCCGCAATAGCACCAGCGGCGGCAGCGAGCCGCGAGATCTCTGCGGCCAATTGGGTGTCGAGCGCGGTGAGCCCACCGGCGGCATGCGTAGTCAGCACCACGTGCACTCGGTCGCGGTAACGCAGGTCGAGGTCGGGGTGATGCTCGGCGGCATCGGCGGCCACGGCGATGGCACCAACCAGCGTCGCGGCTGCCGAAAATGAACCGGCTCGGAAGTGTGCGTGGATGGCGCCGAGCAGGAAGCGCCAGTCGTTGAGCCCATCGATTGCGGCGAATTCGTCAGCGGAGACAAGCGTGTGGCTCATCGCGCCAGTGAAGCAGAAGCAGATGCCGAGGTGACAATGCGGTGAAATAAGTACACTCAATCCATGCGCGACGGATACCACATCATCGACTCGGACACTCACGTTGGGCCAAACGCCGAGACGTTGAAAATGTATGCGAGCCCCAAGTTGCTCGGCCGTTGGGACGAGCTGATGCCGTACTACCAGAAGGTCACCGAGGGCCATCACCTCAGCATCAATCCGTATCCGTTCAAGCGCCAACTGCGCACTGGCAGCATCGAACAAGAAGCGACCAAGGGCGGCAAGATTCCGCTGCGCGGCAACATCGCGCTCAACTGGGAAGTGCATCCGACGGAGGAGGTCAACAACCTCAACGCGGCTGGACGGCTGGACGACATGGATCGCGAAGGCGTCGATGTGCACCTCATCATTCCGGCAACGTTTGCGAACGCGGCGACAGTGCTGGACAACGAGATGGCGCTCGAGTTGTACGGCGCGTATCACCGCTACCTGCAGGACTACTGCTCGCACGATGCCAACCGCTTGAAGGGCAGCATCCTCGCTGCGGGCGTCGACCCGGTGTGGTCGGCAGCGCGCATTCGCGAACTGGCGAAAGAGCCGTGGGTCGCCGCAGTGATTCCGGTGTTGCCCGAAGGCATGCCGCTTGACGACCCGGCGCTGAACCCGATCTGGGAAGCGATGGACGAATCAGATCTGCCGATCTTGCATCACTCGTTCTTCTATGAGCCGCCGTACTTCCCCGGCTATCGCGACATTTGGGGCAACCTCGCAATTGCCCGCGCCGCGTCGCACCCGTGGGGCGCACAACGCTTGCTCGCATACGCGTTGCTATCGGGCATGTTCGACGAGTACCCGAACCTGCGCATCGGTTTCGCGGAGTGCAGTTCTGGTTGGGTCGCTGGCTGGTTGAACCGCCTCGACTACCAGCAGGCGTATCTCAGTCGCACGCTTCCGGAAACGAAGTTGACGCCGACCGAGTACGCGCGGTCCGGTCGCGTGTTCTGCGGTGTCGAACTCGATGAGGGCGAAGCGATCACACAAAGCGTGATCGACGTCGTCGGTGACGGCGTGTTGATGTATTCATCCGACTACCCGCACGGCGGATGCAAGTACCCGACGTCGCCCGACATCGTGCTCGGGTGGAAGGGTCTCGGCGAAGAGACGATGCGCAAGCTGATGTCGGCCAACGCGGCCAACTACCTGCGCATGTAGTCGGCGGGGTGGTCTAGCGACCGATCTCCGACGCAAAGTTCTTCGCCCACACGTCCATCGCCTTTTGCGTGAGCGGCCCCGGCGCGGCCGGCAGCGGCTTGCCGTCGACGGTCGCGATCGGATGCACGTCGCGACTCGTTGACGTGAGAAATGCTTCTTGCGCGTTCGCCAACGCTTCGATCGGCACGTCGCGCACGACTGCTTCAGGCATCCAGTCGAGCAACAGGCGTTGCGTGACGCCAGCGAGGCAACCGCTTGCTGGCGATGGCGTGCACAGTTGGCCTTCGAACTCGACGAACACGTTGGTGCCTGTGCCTTCGCACAACATGCCCTTCGTGTTGGCGAAGATCGCATCGTCGGCGTGATTCCGATGCGCGTAGCGAATCGCGATCACGTTCTCCGCGTACGAGATCGTCTTCAACCCAGCCGTCGCGCCATCCTCGTTGCGCGTCCAAGGTGCGATGACAACGTTGCATGTTGGCTTCCACGCGGCCATCGGTGCGATCGCGGCGATGATCGTCGGCGACGTGCCGATGCCCGCGGTACCCATCGCGGCCGATCCGCCCGTGACGGTGATGCGCAACCACGACGGCGACACCTGCGCTTGCTCGGTGGTGAGGATCTCTGCGACTGCGGCGCGGACGGCTGCGAGATCGACCGGCAGGTCGAGGGGCACAGCCGAT
>JAYVVU010000237.1:0-9032 GCA_043786755.1 Actinomycetota bacterium | reverse complement strand
GGATATCCATCCGCCAAACACACAACACTCCAGGGGGAGAACTAATGCGCAAGAGCAAGACGATCGTAGCGATGGCGCTCATCGCAACCTTCGGTCTCGTGGCCGCAGCCTGCGGCGACGACGACAAGAAGAGCAACGACACCACCGCCGACTCCACCGCCGACACGGTCGCCCCGAGCGACCTCAAGGTTGGCGTTGCCTTCGATACCGGTGGCCGTGGCGACGGCACGTTCAACGACTCGGCCGGCCGCGGCGCCGACCAAGCAGCAGCCGAACTTGGCGCCACAGTGCAAGAACTTGAAGCGACGACCGAGGACGACCGCGTTCCGAACCTCGAAGCCCTCACCGCTGCCGGTAACAACCCGGTCATCGTGGTTGGTTTCGCTTTCGGTGACGCAATTGCAGCCGTTTCGGCAGCAAACCCCGACACCATCTACGGCTGGGTCGACGGTTACCTCGATCTTCCGAACGTGAAGACGCTCAGCTTCGCCGAAGAGCAGGGCTCGTTCCTGGTCGGTGCTGCTGCTGCGCTCGCGTGCGGTTGCGATCGCATCGGTTTCATCGGTGGTCAGGAAATCGACCTCATCAAGAAGTTTGAGGCTGGCTACACCGCTGGTGCCAAGCAGATCAACCCCGACATCGTCGTTGAGGTCCAGTACCTCGGCGCCGCTGGCGACAACGCTGCGTGGGGCTCGCCCGACAAGGCCAAGGAAATCGCCCTCGGTTGGTACGCCGACGGTGTTGAGGTCATCTACACCGCCGCTGGCGGTTCGGGTGCCGGCACCATCGACGCAGCCGTCGAGGCCGACAAGTGGGCCATCGGCGTGGACAGCGATCAGTACCTGACCGCAACTCCCGAGCAGCAGGCACACATCCTCACCTCGATGCTCAAGCGCGTCGACGTGGCCGTGTTCCAGACCGCGAAGGCAGTCCAGGACGGCGACCTCACCGGTGGCTTCAAGGTATTCGACCTCAGTGTCGACGGCGTCGGCTACTCCACCTCCGGTGGATACCTCGACGAGTTCATCGAGCAGCTCGACGCGTTGAAGGCACAAATTGTGTCTGGCGAGATTGTGGTGCCAACCGCACCCTGATTTCGATCGCGTTTGATCGAACTGACTGTTTTGTTTAACGGCAGTTGCTAGTGCAAGAGTGCCCGGGGGTTCGCCCCCGGGCACTCTGCTATAAACGGTGCACCGAATGACTCAGGGGGATGTCACATGGCAAAGTCGGATGGCGCGCTAGCAGTCGAGCTGCGCGGGATCGATAAACACTTTCCCGGCGTCATCGCCAACCACGACGTCGACCTGCGCGTGAAGTCGGGAACGATTCATGCGGTCGTCGGCGAGAACGGCGCAGGCAAGTCGACGCTGATGAAGACGCTGTACGGCATGCACCAACCCGATGGCGGCACCATCACGGTCAACGGTGTGCAGCAGCACTTCAAGTCGCCATCGGAAGCAATCGCTGCTGGCATCGGCATGGTGCACCAGCACTTCATGCTGGCCGACAACTTCACCGTGCTCGAGAACATCATCCTCGGTGCCGAACCCTCCCACGGCCAACGCATCGACTTCGACGCCGCCCGCGAGCAGGTGCACAAGTTGGCCGAGTCGGTTGGCACGCACCTCGATCTCGATGTGCCGGTCTCCGAGCTCGGCGTCGGTAAGCGCCAGCGAGTCGAAATCCTGAAAGTGCTGTTCCGGGGCGCCAAGATCCTGATTCTCGACGAACCAACGGCGGTGCTGGTCCCGCAGGAAGTCGATGAACTCTTCCTCACCCTGCGCCACCTCGTCGACGACGGCGCAACGATTATCTTCATTTCGCACAAATTGAAAGAAGTGCTCGCCGTCTCCGACGAGATCACTGTCATGCGCGACGGCACGACGGTCGCAACAGTGCTACCGAAAGACACCGATCGTCGCCGCCTTGCCGAGTTGATGGTCGGCAGCCAGCTTCCGTCCCCCGAGGGACGCGACAGCGAAATTCGCTCCGACGTGGCGCTACACGTCGAGCATCTCACCGTTACGGCTCACGGCCAGCGCGATCTGGTGCACGACGCTTCGCTGACGGTGCACGGTGGCGAGATCGTCGGCATTGCCGGTGTCGAAGGCAACGGACAATTCGAATTGTGCGCTGCGATCCTTGGTCTGATGCCGAGCAGCGGCAGCGTCACAGTCACCGGCCACGATGTCACGCACCAGAACACTCATCACCGCCGCCAAGCTGGTCTCTCCTACATTCCGTTCGATCGCCATCGCGAGGGCTTGATGCTGGAGGCCCCGCTATGGGAGAACGCAATGCTTGGTCGCGAGCACATGCCCCAATTCCGCAAAGGCCCACTCATCGATGCGCGTTCAGCCAAACAGGATTGCGTAGCTCTCATCGACCGCTTCAGTGTTCTCACACCCAGCGAGACGGTGCCGGCGTTTGCGCTGTCGGGCGGCAACCAGCAGAAGCTGCTTGTCGGTCGCGAATTGTCCAGTGAGCCGCGCGTCTTGATCGCGGCGCACCCCACACGCGGCGTCGACATCGGCGCACAGGCCGCCATTTGGGACGAGATCCGCCACGCACGCGACGCTGGCCTAGCCGTGCTGCTGATCTCTGCCGACCTGGAAGAACTCATCGGACTTTCCGACACGATTTTGGTGATGTTCGACGGCGCGATCACTGCGACTCTCGATCCGGCGAAAGTGACACCGGAGATTCTTGGTACCCATATGACCGGCGGAAACGTGGAGGCAGCCTGATGGTTGACGAGCCCAAGCAAGACGATCCACCGGTCGCGAATGCGATCTCTGGATTCTTCAAGAGCATCACCACGCCAAGCCAAGCCGGTGGTGTGACGACCGGTCTCTTCACCCTCGCCAGTTCGTTGGCCGCCGTGGGAATTGCGCTCGCAATCTGCGCCGTGCTCTTAGCTATCACTGGCAAAGACCCGTGGGCGGCCTATAGCAAGATCATTCAGACCGGAACCGACAGCGACAAGTTGCTCGAAATGCTAAAGCGCGCAACGCCGATGCTGATCTCCGCGACCGCGGTGGCGATCGGGTTCAAAATGAACCTTTTCAACATCGGCATCGAAGGTCAGTACCTGTTCGCCGCGTTGATGGCCAGCGCGATCGGCACCAAGTTCGACCTGCCAGCTCCAATCCACGTGCTGTTCATTCTTCTGCTGGCGATGGCCGCGGGTGCGGCGTGGGCAAGCATCGCCGCCATTTTGAAGGTGACGCGCGATGTGCACGAGGTGATCTCGACGATCATGCTCAACCTGATCGCGTTGTCGGTCATCCAGTGGCTGTTCGAGAACTGGTTCCGCGACAACTCGCTCACCTTGAACATCAAGACCAAACAGCTGCCCGCAAGTGGACGCATGCCCGACATCGTCAAAGATCAACTCGGCGGCATGTTCATCGTCGCCCTGTTCATCGTCTTCCTGTACTGGATCATCGTGTTCAAGAGCCGCTTCGGATTTAGGTTGCGGGCGTCTGGGCTCAACCCCGGTGCCGCCCGCACCGCTGGCATCGACGCCAAGAAGATGATCGTGATCACGATGCTGATCTCGGGCGGCGTCGCCGGCCTGATCGCAATGCAGAGCGTGATCGGTGAAATCGGCGGCTACGGCCCCAACGCAACGCCAACCGGATTCGGTTTCGCCGGCATCACCGTTGCGCTACTCGGTCGCCATCACCCGCTCGGCATCATCTCCGCCGCGCTGATGTTCGGCTTTCTCGATTCCACCTCGCCGCAACTACAGCTGGCAGACATTCCTAGCTCAATCGTGAAGGTGATTCAGGCAGTGATCGTGCTCACGGTTGTCATCGTGAACGAAGCCACTATTCGATGGCTGAACAAACGAACGTCGGAACGAACCGCCGCCCGCTTGGTCGCGTCCGGCGCAACAGTGGGAGCGCCAGCATGAGCACCGTCACTCCAACGCTGGCTCCGATGGCGGAGCGCCGCACCGAAAGCCTCGGTCGCTTCTTTGCGGTGAAGCGCAACATGGTCCTGACAGTGGCCATCACCCTGCTCTCGCTGATGAGTATCACTCGCCTATGGACCGATGAAGACCCGCTCACCTCGTCGGGCACCATCGGCACCGCGCTGCGCCTCACGGTTCCGATCCTGCTTGCCGGCATGGCCGTGCTGTGGGCCGAGCGTTGCGGCGTGTTCAACATCGGCGTCGAGGGCATGATGATTCTCGGCACCTGGGGCGCGGGTTACGGCGCGTGGAAGTGGGGGCCGTGGTTCGGTCTGCTGCTCGGAATCGCCCTCGGAATGTTCGGTGGTCTGATCCACGCGATCGCCACAGTGCGTTTCAACGTCGATCAGGTGATCTCCGGCGTCGTCATGAACATTTTGGCGTTCTCCGGCGCGCGCTATCTCAGCGACCTGATCTTCACCGGCGAGCAAGGCGGCGGTGTCAGCCAGTCGCCGCAGCAGAAGTCGGGAATTCCAAAATTCGACACGCCGTTCTTAGCGGGCGGTGATCTATTCGGCTGGAAGACTCCCGACTTCTTCGGTTGGCTAGAGAAGAAGCACTGGTTCTTGCTCGGCGACATCGGCGGTATCGGCAAGGGCCTCACCGTCAACTTGTCGTGGCTCACCGTGCTCGCGGTCATGGTCGTACCGATCACGTTCTGGATTTTGTGGCGCACTCGCTTCGGCCTGCGCTTGCGTTCTTCGGGCGAATCGCCACACGCCGCAGAGAGCTTGGGCGTCAAGGTGATCCCACTGCGCTATGCGGGTCTGCTGATCAGCGGTGGCCTCGCCGGTTTCGGCGGCGCGACGCTCGCCATCGTCGCCTCGTCCTACTACCGCCAGGGCCAGACGGGTGGCCGCGGATTCATCGGCATGGCGGCGGTGATCTTCGGCAACTGGCGCCCAATGGGCGTCGCCGGCGGTGCTGCGGTGTTCGGTTACTCCGACGGCGTGAAGCTTGTTGCCAGCAGCAGCCTTCCCGCGCTCTTCTTGTTCGTCACGCTGGTTGCCGGGCTGATGCTGATCGGTGCGCTCGTGCGCAAGAAAGCGATCACTGTCATCACCGCCTTCGTCACAGGCGCGTTGTTCTTCACTGCGTACCTAACGGTGAAGGAAGTGCCCGAGTCGCTGACACAGTCGGTGCCGTACGTCGCAACACTTGTTGTGTTGGCAACGGCCTCGAAGCGACTGCGCCCGCCGATGATGGCCGGCATCAAGTACCGCCCAGGCGAAGGCCACTAAGCCGAGGGCGACTCAGCGTCCGAGGATACCTGGATCCGAAGCCCAACGGGCTCGCTCACGCTTTGGTGTGACACCCCCGCGCCATGTTGTGGCGATGAAAACTCAACCACCCAACAGCGGCCAGTTCATGCTGCAAATTGCGAGCGGCATCGCTCGCCGAGGCTTCTTCATCGTGTCGGTCGGCTCAGGCGATTGCTCCGTTCCCGGGTGCACTTGCGCACCTGAACCGCAACCGTGGTGTTACACCATCGGTCTCAACGACATTCAACACCCCGAGTTAGTCGTGATGGGCTTGCCACCGGATGCGGCCCACCATGTCATGACTTGGGCCTACGAGCGGGCGCGTGTCGGCAAACCACTGGAGCCGCGAGTCGAATACGTGCTCGATCACGTCGGCGTCAAGCTCGTCGAGGTACCGGTCGATTGGCTCATCACCGACCCATCACGCATGGGCATGTGGTTTCAGCACTATGCCCCAGGTCGCACGACACTTCCTGCGCCGGAGATCGCGCAGCTGTTGTGGGCAGATGCAGATGGCTTCTTTCCGGACGATGCAGCTTGCAATCCGGACATCAAGGAGCTGCAGCCAGTGTTGGTGGCCGACCCGATTGCCTTTCCACGACGCCGGTCGCGGGCCGAGCGCCGAGGGTCGGCGCGACGTCGCTAAGGCAGTTCGGCGATTGCTTGCACTTCTATACCTCCACGTGGGCGTTGCGTCAGCGTGACGCGCACGTGCTTGGGTTTTGCGGAGTGCATGACCTCGCCGGCGATCTCGGCAGCCAGGGCTTCAGCGAAGACGGCTCGGTTGCGGAAGCCCCATAGGTAGAGCTTCAGGCTCTTCGACTCGATGCACCACTTGTCGGGCGTGTACTCGATCACGACGGTGGAAAGGTCGGGCTGCTCGGTGACTGGGCACATCGAGTTCAGTTCGTCGTTGGTGAACCGGATCTGCGTGACGTGCGCAGGAGCAGCGAAGACCTCGACGTGCTCGACCGCGTGGCGGACCGTGCCCCCAAGGATTGTGAGGTGCTCGGTCGAGGGTTCCTTGGTCATGGAATCACAGGTTATGGGTTCATCGGCTCGGCGCGTACGCTGTGTGAATGGGCAGCGTTCTCGACGACCAGCAAGTCGCCACTTTTCACCGTGATGGTTACTTAGTCGTCGAAGACTTCGCCAGCAAGGAATCCTGCAATTCGCTGAAGGCTGCCGCCGAGGAGATCGTTGGGAAGTTTCGGCCACCCTCGCGGCCGAGTGTGTTTCGCACCGACGAGCAGACTCGCGTCAGCGACCGCGAGTTTCTGCAATCGGGCGGCGGCGTGTCGTGTTTCTTCGAGGCCGAGGCCTTTGGTGAAGACGGGAAACTACGCACTGAGAAGGCGTTGAGCATCAACAAGATTGGGCACGCACTGCACGACCTGAATCCCGAGTTCCAACGATTCACCTACACGCCCGAGCTGGCCGGGGTTGCCGCCGACATCGGGATGCCAGACGCACTCGCATTGCAGAGCATGTACATCTTCAAGCAGCCACACATTGGTGGCGAAGTCGGCTGCCATCAGGATGCAACGTTCCTGTACACCGACCCGATCACGGTCACTGGCTTCTGGTTCGCGATTGAGGATGCGACGCTCGAGAACGGCTGCATGTGGGCGGCACCGGGCGGTCATCGCACAGCTTTGCGCAAGCTGTTCAAGCGCGCTGCACAAAGCGACGACGGCGGCACGCTGTTTGCCGAACTCGATCCCGCACCGTTACCTGCTCCTGCGGATCTTGTGCCCATCGAGGCCCGTGCCGGCACGCTTGTCGTGCTGCACGGTTTGCTGCCACACTGGAGCGACGTCAATCGCTCGCCGAAAAGCCGCCACGCATACAGCGTGCACTGCATCTCGGCAGCTGCCGAGTATCCGTCGTGGAACTGGCTGCAGCGTCCGGCGACGATGCCACTGCGAGCACTCGCAGCATGATCATCAAAGAACTTCCAAAGGTGCTGTTGCACGATCATCTCGACGGTGGGCTGCGGCCCGCCAGCGTGATCGAGCTTGCCCAGGAATACGGCTACAAGAATCTACCGTCGCACGATGTCGCCGAACTGGCGTCGTGGTTCAACCGCGGCGCCAAGCGCAACGACCTAGTGCTGTACCTCGAGACGTTCGCGCACACGGTCGGCGTGATGCAGGATCGCGATGCAATCGAGCGCGTGAGCTACGAGTGTGCAGTCGACCTGGCCGCTGACGGCGTGGTGTACGCCGAGGTGCGCATGGCACCCGAGCTGTGCACCGAAAAGGCGATGACGCTCGACGAAGTCGTGGAGGCCATCCTCGATGGCTTCCGCCGCGGCTCTGCGGGCACCGACCTGACGATCTATCTCATCTGTTCAGCGATGCGCACCGCGGCGCGCAGCCAGGAAATCGCCGAGCTCGCCGTTCGTTGGCGCGATGCGGGGTGCGTCGGCTTCGACATTGCCGGCGCTGAGGCGGGCTATCCCCCGACCCGCCATCTCGACGCGTTCCAGTACGTGCAGAGCGAGAACTTTCACACCACCATCCATGCAGGCGAAGCATTCGGGCTGCCGAGCATTTGGGAAGCCGTACAGTTCTGCGGCGCTGAGCGTTTGGGTCACGGCGTGCGCATCGTCGACGACATCAAAGGCCCGGAAGGTCAAGAACAACTCGGCCGCCTCGCCGCGTTCGTTCGCGACCGGCGTATTCCGCTGGAACTGTGCCCCACCAGCAACGTCGGTACCGGAGTCTGCGCCAGCGTTGCCGAGCACCCGATCGGGATGCTGCGTCGACTGCGCTTCCGAGTCACGTTGAACACCGACAACCGGCTGATGAGCGCTACATCGATGTCGTACGAAATGGAACAGCTGCGCGACGCATTCGGATGGGGCATCGACGACTTCGAGTGGTTGACGATCAACGGTATGAAGAGCGCGTTCGCCCCGTTCCCGGAACGGCTGCAACTGATCAACAGCGTGATCAAGCCTCGCTATGCGGCCGCCCGCGCAGCTGGCCTCTAATCTGACGGCATGCCCGTCGCCCTGCACGTAGTCGATCACCCACTCATTGCCGATTCGCTCACCCGCGTGCGCGACAAAACCACGTCGAACGCGATGTTCCGCCTGGAACTCGAGCGCATCGGCATCTTGTTGATGGCGGAAGCGACCCGCAGTTTAATTACGCACTCAGTGCGGGTGCAGACACCCCTGACTGAAACCGAAGGTCGTCAGCTCTCCATGCAGCCGATCGTTGTTCCGGTGCTGCGCGCCGGCCTCGGGTTTCTTCACGCCGCGCAAGAGTTGCTGCCCAACGCTGATGTTGGCTTCATCGGTGTCGCGCGCGACGAAGCGACCCATCAACCGATGCCCTACGTCAACAAGCTGCCAGAGAGCCTCGCTGGTCGTCAATGCATCGTGCTCGACCCAATGCTCGCCACCGGCGGTTCGCTCGCTCACACCTGCCAGCTGCTGGTCGAGCGTGGCGCGACGGGCACGATCATCGTCGTCTGCGTGCTTGCCGCACCGGAGGGCATCGACATGTTGCGCACCGCGAATCTCGATCTCGCGGTGTACACAGCATCGCTCGACGAGCGCCTGAACGAAACGGCGTTCATCGTCCCCGGCCTCGGCGACGCCGGCGACCGCCAATTCGGCTCCCCCGCCTAGCGCACCATGGCCGCTCTCGCGCCCACGGGCGCGAAAAGGGGCGCTGTTGGCACGGCGGATTCAAGCGGTGAGTGCAACGAGCTCGGCGAGTTTCTCTGATGGTGTCATGTAGCCGAGGGTTTTGCGTGGTCGGTTGTTGAGGCTG
>JAYVVU010000236.1:0-3933 GCA_043786755.1 Actinomycetota bacterium | reverse complement strand
CAGCACGTCGCAGTCGACGATCACCTGCCGCTCGCCCAACAGCTTCATGTCGCACGAGGCGCGCAGCGCGCGCCCGATCAACCGCTGGATCTCCACGGTACGACCGCTCTGCTTGCCCTTCGCTGCTTCGCGATCGATCCGTTCGGGTGATGCGCCCGGCAACATCGAGTACTCGGCAGTGACCCATCCCTTGCCACTACCGCGCATCCAGCGCGGCACGTCTTCGTCGATCGACGCAGTGCACAGAACGCGCGTCTTGCCGAACGTCACGAGCACGCTGCCAGCAGCCATCTCGGTGTAGTCGCGTTCGAAGGTGATCGTGCGCAACTCGTCGTCGGCGCGTCCATCGGGACGGGGCATCAGGTTCTCCTCTGTAGGTGGTTCATGTCGTTCAAGATCGCGGCGTTCATCAGTCGTTAGTCGTGGTGCCACTGCTCGGCGTCGCGTAACTCGGGGCCAAGCAAGCGGCCGCCGAGATCGGCGAACCACGAGATGTCGCCGCTTGAAAAGAAGCGATGAACGGCGGGCTCCGCCCCTGGTGCACGGAGTAATTCCGCAGCGGCGAGTTCGGTGTACGCAGTGCGCGCAGTTTCATCCGCACTGTTCACCAGCGTCACGTCGGGACCCATCACATTGCCAATCACTTCCGCGAGATACGGATAGTGCGTGCATCCCAGCAGCAGCGCGTCGACGCCGGCTTGTTGAACCGGTGCGAGCAGCCGCTCGGCGAGAATCGTTACCTCTTCGCCCGACGTCTGCCCGCGCTCGACGAACTCGACGAAGCCGGGGCAGGCGGTGGCGGTGAGTTGCACGTCGACCCCAGTCGCGGCCACCGCTCGTTCGTAGGCGCCCGAGCCGATCGTTCCGACCGTTCCGATCACGCCGACCTTGCCGCTTCTTGTTGCGCGCACCAATGCGCCTGCGCCGGGGGCAACCACATCGATAACGAGCACCGGAATCTCGGCCTCGAGCAGGTCGAGCGCCGCCGCCGATGCCGTGTTGCATGCAACGATCACGGCCTTCACGTCGTGTTCTTTGACCAGGCTCCACGCCAACTGGCGAGCAAACTCGCGCACCTCGGCCTGCGGGCGCGGGCCGTACGGGTAACGGCCAGTGTCGCCGACGTAGACGAGGTCTTCGTTGGGCAGCAGGTCGATGACGGCACGCGCGACAGTCAGCCCGCCGAACCCGCTGTCGAACATTCCGATCGGCCGCTCCATCGCAGCAAGGCTAACGGTGCCACTACCGAGCTAGCAGCCAGGCAATCGTGTACGCACCCGAGTTGGAAGCGACGTGCGCCATCATCGTGGCCAACACACTGCCCGAGCGCAGTCGAATCCAGCAGAACCACATGCCGGCGATCGCAGTGCTGCACACCGCGAACACGACGGCGATCGCCACTGCGCCCGCACCCGTTCCGAATACGCGAGTCGCGACCGGGTTGACCTCGTTCAATGTGAGTGCCGGCAAGACGTGCCACAGACCGAAGCACAAGGAGGCGGCGATGCATCCGCGCAACACTCCCCAGCGCAGGATGAACAGGCCGGGCAGCACCGCGCGGAACGCGACTTCCTCCAACAGCACCGTGCCGATCGGGATGCGGATGAACGCTTGATACAGCCAAGTGCCGGTACCGGGCTCCACGCGCCGATCGTGGTACAGGTCGTTGAACGCCGGCATCGTGATTGCGAGCGCGAGCACGCCGATCGTCAGCACCAACAGCACCCCGCCCCAGGCCGCACCGCGCCGCCAGGCAGTGAAGCCGAGTTGCTCGTTCGTCGCGAATTTCAGCGCGAGCACGATGATTGCGACCGCCACTGCCGCGTTCCAGGGCAGATAGGCCCAAGCCGGCAGCACCCGATTCGACATCAGGTTGGCGACAACGAGGACGACCCCGACACCAGCGGTGGTGTCACGCCAGCGCCTACGATCGAAGGGTGCCTCTATCGCGTCAATCACCACGGTTCCGAGGGTAGCGGTGGCCGAAACCGCTGAGTTACCGACCGAGCGCAACTATTACATCGACTTCCTGCGCGCGTTCAGTTTGCTGGTCGTCGTTGCGTGGCACTGGGTGTTCACAATCGTGTTGTGGCAAGACGATGGCCCGCACGCCACAAGTCCGATCGGGTTCACGACCGGTTTGTGGATGGCAACGTGGTTGTTGCAGGTGATGCCTCTGTTCTTCTACGTCGGCGGTTACTCGCATCTCGTCGCGTGGCAGAAAGCGCGGTCGAACGGTGTACGCATATGGCACTTCGTTTGGCGACGCATGCGGCGACTGGCAATTCCTACGTTTGCATTGCTGTTCGTCTGGATCGGGCTCGGCACTGCACTTGGCGCGATTTTCAACCTCAAGTGGATTGGTCGGGGTGTGTTGTTGGTCGTGAGCCCGCTGTGGTTCATGGGCGTGTACCTGGTGCTGGTGGCTTTGCTGCCGCTGTTTCTGTGGTTGCACGAGCGCTGGGATTCGATCGTGCTTGTCTTCCTTGCAGCGGCCGCGGGCACCGTTGATGTTCTTCGATTCCGTTACGACTGGGAATGGCTCGGACTGGTCAACATGGTCTTCGTGTGGGGCCTCTGTCATCAGCTCGGCTTTTTTTACAACCGCATCGTCGTCGCCGCGCGACGCACGGATTGGACACTGCTCTGGTCGGGACTGGCAGCGCTCGCCGGGCTGGTGGCGAGCGGCATCTACCCGGGTTCGATGGTTGGAGTGCCCGGCGAGCGATCGAACATGGCGCCACCAACGCTGTGCATCGTTGCGCTGGTGATCTTCCAAGCTGGCGTGGCGGAGATTCTGCGCCCGGCATTGGAGCTACGACTGCAACGACCACGTTGGCAACGGGCGAACGACACCATCAACCGATTCGCGACCCCGCTGTTCCTGTTTCACACCACCGGCTTGGCGATTTATCTGGGCATTCGCTACGCAATTGCAGGTAATCGCAACGAGGTGCGCGAGCCGACTCTTGGTTGGTGGCTCACGCGGCCGTTCGCGTTTATCGGACCACTGTTGCTCACACTGCCGGTCATCTATCTGTTTGGGCGACAGTGGGTTCGCAAACCGCGCGCTGTTCGTTCCTGAGCTGATTCGTGTTACTCGCAACTGTCCTCGCGCTCTCGGCCGCGGTCTTACATGCCGGTTGGAACTTGGTTGCCAAGCGCGCCGAGGGCGACCGCTATCTCGTTTTGTGGGCGCAGTTCTTCGCGGCCGGCGTGCTGACGTTGCCGTTACTGATCGGTTACCAGCTCATTTGGGGAATGCCGTGGCAGGGCTACATGTGGGCGGCACTGAGCGGCTGCGTGCACGTGCCGTACATGTACCTGTTGGCGCACGCGTACAACTTCGGCGACTTCTCGATCAGCTATCCGATCGCGCGCGGCGCCGGTGCAGCTTTCGCCGCGATCGGTGGGGTTGTCGCGCTGCACGATCATTTGCCGCCCCTCGCAGCCGTGGGTATCGCGATTGTTGTGTGTGGGCTGGTGCTACTGGCGTACGGCGCGCACGGCCGAAGCCTCGCGATGGCGTTGCTCGCCGCGGTCTCGATCGGTCTGTATTCGACCATCGATGGCAAAGGCGCACGGATCTCGCCCAACGTGGTCGCGTTCGCGCTGGCGACGATGGCTGCTGGCGGCGTCACCAACACTGTCGCTGTTCTCATCCTGCGCCGTCCAGCCGCGATGTCGGCGATGTTTCGCGCGAACTGGCGACGAGCGTTCATCACCGGACTCGCAACCGTCGTCACGTACGGCATGGTGTTGGTCGCGTTTCGGCATGCACCGATCGGATACGTCACGGCATTGCGCGAGTCGAGCGTGGTGCTGGCTGCGTTGGCGGGTTGGCGCCTACTTGGCGAAGGCGATCACCGTCGACGACTCACCGCCGCGTTCGTAGTCCTCTGCGGGTTGATCGTGTTGGTAATCGGCCGTTAA
>JAYVVU010000235.1:0-3935 GCA_043786755.1 Actinomycetota bacterium | reverse complement strand
AGCCGGCGCCAGCAGCAGCGGCCAGCTCCGAACGGATCGTCGTTGTGGGCGCAGGCTTGGCCGGGCTCACGTGTGCATACGAGTTGCGCAAGGCCGGCTACATCGCGCAGATTCACGACGCGCACCCTGATCGGTTGGGTGGACGGGCCTGGTCGGATCGCAGCACCTTCGCGTCTGGACAGATTGCGGAGCACGGCGGCGAACTGATCGATCAGGGCCATACGCAGATTCGCCAGTTGTGTCAGTCGTTGGGCTTGCCGCTCGACAACCTGCTTGCTGCCGAACAAAATGGCACTGAGCCCAAGTTCTGGTTCGACAACGCCCCCTACTCGTACGTCGACGCCGTTAACGACATCAAGTCGATCTGGCAGAAGATCAAGAGCGACCTGCAGGCGGCCAGCTATCCGACGTTGTACAACCTCTCGACCGTGCGCGGTCGCGAGCTCGATTCGATGTCGATCATCGACTGGATCAACGAGAGTGTTCCCGGAGGCATATCGTCGCGCCTTGGCCAATTGCTCGACGTTGCATACAACATCGAATACGGCGCCGAATGTGCGGAGCAGAGTTCGCTGAACCTGCTGTATCTGCTCGGCTACTCGGGCCAAGGTCAGCTCCGTCTGTTCGGACCGTCGAACGAGAAGTACCACGTGCGCGGCGGCAACGACCTGATCGTCAGTGGGCTGAGCGCGCAGCTCGCTGGACAGGTCGTGGCGGGTTCGGCGCTCACCAAGATCGTCCGGCGCACCGATGGCAGCTACGACCTCACGTTCCGACGCGCCGGCAAGTCGTCGGTGCAGACAGCCGATCGGGTCGTGCTTGCGTTGCCATTTGCGGTGCTGCGTACGCTCGACTTCAGTCGCGCAGGTTTCGTTGATCGCAAGATCCAAGCGATCCGCGAGCAGGGTATGGGCACCAACTCGAAGCTCAATGTGCAATTCGTCGATCGTCACTGGCGCGCGCTGGGTGGCAACGGCGACAGCTACGCCGACACCGGCTACCAGGCGACATGGGAGGTCACCCGCGCGCAGACGGGGGCGCCCGGCATCCTGGTGGATTACACCGGTGGGCTAGTCGGTGCAAGTTTCGGAAGTGGCACGCCGCAATCGCGGGCTGCGACGTTCGCGAGTCAACTCGAGCCGGTGTTCCCTGGCATCAGCGGCAAGCTCAATGGTCGCGCGACGATCGACTTCTGGCCGGGAAGCGCCTACCAGCGCGGCTCGTACTCGTACTGGAAAGTAGGTCAGTATCAAGCGTTCGCCGGCGTGGAACGCGAGCGCAGCGGTCGCTGCCACTTCGCCGGCGAACACACTTCCGTCGACTTTCAGGGCTACCTCAACGGCGCAGTCGAAACCGGACAAGGGGCCGCGGCCGAGATCCTCGCCGACTACAAATAGAAGCGGTCGGCGCGCGGCCACGGCTGATCGCAAGCGGGCGAACGTTAGGTTCGGGGTATGAGTGATTACGTAATCCCCGACCCCGAGCCAAAACCGATCGACGAGAAACTCTCGATGGAGCTGCGCTATCTCGCGTCGAGCGCTGTACTGAAGGGAGTGCCTTCAGGGAACGAGAAGTGTGAGAACTGTCTCTACTACCTGGAGAACACCGCCGACCTCTCGTACTGCTGGCACCCGAAGCTGCGCATCCTCGTCGGAGCGCAGTGGTGGTGCCAGTGGTGGGAGCCGATCGCCAAGTGAACGCGACCCGTCGTCCGGTGCGTATTGCGGCACAACTTCATCCGCAACACGGCTCGATGAGTGCGCTGCTCGATGGCGCCGTGGCGGCCGAGGAACTCGGTTACGACATTGTCTACAACTGGGATCATTTCTATCCGCTGTATGGCGAGGCTGACGGCGACCACTTCGAGTCGATGACCGTGTTGGCGGCGTGGGCGGCGCGCACGTCGCGCATCGAGCTCGGCACGTTGGTGATGTGCACCGCGTACCGCAACCCCGACTTGCTCGCCGACATGATTCGCACCATCGATCACATCGCACCTGGGCGAGTGTTGTTGGGTGTCGGGTCGGGCTGGTTCGAAAAGGACTTCGACGAGTACGGCTTCCCCTTCGGCACCGCGGGTTCGCGCATCGATTCGTTTGAAGTGGCGCTGCAACGAATGACGGCGCGTTTCTCGCGCTTGCAACCACCGCCTACGCGCAAGATCCCGATCCTGATCGGCGGTACTGGTCTGCGACGCACCTTGCGCCTTGTGGCCGAGTACGCCGATGGTTGGCATGCGCTGTTCCCAGGCAAAGCCGACGATCTCCGCAAGCCCCTAGCGGCGTTGCAGGGTCACTGCGCCGATGTCGGACGATCGATCGACGAGATCGAAATGGGTCTTGGTGTCGAAGTCGACGTGGACGAGTTCCTGGAGAACGAAGCGCCAGCGTTGCTTGAGATGGGGTTCACCCAGTTCACGGTCGGCTTCAACGGACCCGATTGGAATGTCGCGGCAGGCGAGAAGTGGTTGGCGTGGCGCGACGAGGTCAACCGCACTCGCTGACGGACGAATCGCGCGCGGCGCCAGAAGGTGTGGTGCGATCGGCCGATAGCAAGAAGTTATGTACTCGCACTAGTTGTGTCATTGCTGAGTCCTGCCGCTACGGGTGGGTGAGCGCCGCGTACACGTGCTGAACATGTTCGTGGTCGGTCCCGCAGCAGCCGCCCACGACCTTGAAGTCGATTGCTTCGGCGAGTTCGAGGTAACCGCGTGCGAGGGCGGCGATGTCGCCGCGGTCCAGTTCAGTGGCGACATCGAGTTCGGCGTGGCTCAGGCGTGATGCGTTCGCTCGAACGCCACCGATGCGCTTCGTCCAATCCGCCGTGGTTTCGAGAGCGCTAGCGAAATGGGTTGGGTGCGCACAGTTGACCATGAAGTAGGCGGCGCCAGCGTCGGTGGCGTCGTCGATCTGACGGATTGCTTCGCCGAGCGTCTGGCCCGATGGAAGGCGTCCATCGGTTTCAGTGGTGAGCGAAATCACCACCGGTAGCGAGACGGCCTTGCCCGCGCCGACAATGCCGATCGCTTCCTCGGCGTACGTCATCGTGATCGCGCTGATCATGTCGGCACCCGCCTCGGCGAACGCATGTGCTTGTAGTCCGTGATACGCGGCTGACTCGGCGGGGGACATGGTGGCTCCGACGACGTAACCGTCGCCGCGCGGACCGATCACTCCATCAATTACGTGCGGCAGTGCCGGCCGAGTCGCGGCGAGCGCGATCACAAACTCGACCGCGCGCCGGTTGATGTCGGTGAGTCTGGTCGAGTCGTAGCCGAGTCGCGCGCCCCAATCCAGGTTTGCTCGCCACGTGGGTGTGCCGAGCAAGATCCCGGTGTTGGCCTGTTCCGCGAGATCGAGGTACGGGGCGTAGTAACGAGCGAGCGCATCGCGGCCTTCGGCGGTGTCGAGCAGCGGGAACGCGGCGAAGTCGGGGAGGTCGATGCCGTCGAGAAACACGATGGTGGTCTCGAGCCCACCATCGGTGAGGAACGGTCGGTCGGCGGTGAGTTGAGGCAGTGTCATGAGTGCCAGCTTCTCAGATCACCGTTGGCTTCCCCAACCCATCGCCCTCAGCTGTCGGCTAAGGCGCCGAAGTCGGTGTTGGTGAGTCGGGTGATGTCCATCGTCGCAAGCACTTCTGGGTCGGCGATCAGCTTGACCTCGCGCACGAGGCCGTCGGCGATGTGGAACACGAACGCGACGCGCTGACTGTCGGCGCTCGCCGCGCGCTCGACTGCCGGTTCCGGTTGGCCTTGCACCTTGCGGCGCGCGCGGCTCGCGATCTGGCGCACCGCGGTGGTCGACCGGCCCAACACCTGGCTGATCTCCTCGAACGCGTAGCCGAACACATCGTGCAGCACGAATGCCGCCCGCTCGGTCGGCGCGAGAGTGTCGAGCACGACATCCATCGCGTCGCTCACGCGCGCGGCAAGC
>JAYVVU010000234.1:0-3938 GCA_043786755.1 Actinomycetota bacterium | reverse complement strand
CCTCCTCGAAACGATCCGGCCGCCACAGCGGGCGAATCTTCGACAGCTCGCGCACGATGTCTTGCTCGACCTTGCCGCGGCCGGCAATTCGCTCGAGCAAAGCACCCTTTTCCTCGGGAGTGACGGCGCGCACGATGCGCAGCGCGTCGATGCGATCGAGAATTAGTCCGTCGAGGCCATCTTCCATCGCTTGCGGAAGCGAGCGGTCCATCGGTGCACGTTAACCCGTTACCTATCTGCTTCAATACGTCGGTCGTCGTCCGGAGTGAAAGGAACGAACGTGAAGAACCTGTTCAAAGAATTCAGAGATTTCATCGCTACCGGCAACATGATCGAAATCGCGGTTGCCTTCATCCTCGGTGCCGCCGTCAAGCAGGTCATCGACTCGTTCATCGCCAACGTCGCCAATCCGATCGTCGGTGCGATCTTCGGCAAGCCAAATCTCGACGACCTGCTCAGGTTCACGCTGCGCCGCGGCAACAAGTCCGACCCCACCGACGACACCGTGTTGGCCGTCGGCCCAGTGCTGACGCAGATCATCGCACTGCTTCTCGTCGGGCTGGTGTTGTTTGTTGTCGTGAAGGCATACAACAAGATGCGCAAGCCCAAGGTCGTTCCGCCTGCTGCTGCAAATGAGATCGACGTGCTGATGGAAATTCGCGATCTGTTGAAGGCGCGCGGCTAGAACCCCTTAGCACACGGCTAATTCGAGGCCGACTTGCATCACGGCTTCGCAGTCGGTCGAATAGAGGAAGTTATGTTCATTCGGCGGATTGCTCTCATCGTTACTTTGCTGCTCACTGGCACTGCTTGCGCAGTCGCCAATTCCGCCGACGGCGCAACCGAAACCGAAGCCGTTCCCGTTGGCGGTTTGCCGCCGACGCTGCCAACGCTTGCGCCTGGCGCCGAGGACACAGCGTTCACCACTGTTCCGCGTACGACCGTGCCGTTGCAGCCCAGCCAACTGATCGGCGCACTCGTCACCGGCAATCGCGTGATCATGATCGGCGACTCGGTGTTGGCTGGCACCGCAAAGCGCTACGGCGGCGAGATGTGCGAAGCGCTCGTACCACTCGGTTGGGCTGTCGAGGTCGACGCCGAGACCGCGCGCTTCATCGACTTTGGTAACGAGGTACTGAAGGAGCGACTGCCTTACGGCTGGGACGCGGCGTTGATCCTGCTCGGCAATAACTACGGCGGCGACCCCGACGTCTATCGCCTGTACCTCGAACGCCTAGTCGAGAAGCTGGCGCCGCGCCCGACGATGCTGCTGACCGTCTCCGAGTATCGGGCGGAACAGGTAGAAGTAAACACGGTGATCTTCGAGGTCGCGGCTGCGCATCCCAATGTTGTTGTGATCGATTGGGCCGCAATCACCGCTGCGCACCGTGAGTACCTCCGCGACGACGGCTTGCACCTCAAGGACCCGGGACGCCTCGCGTTGGCGCGGAGCGTTGCCGACGTGATGGGTCCCGCGCCGACGCCGCCAGGCAAGTGCTTGGGCACGAACTTCTACGACGACTCGGCCGGCTCGGTCGATGGCAGCACCACAACCGTGAGTGGGAACACCACCCCGGCTGTTCCCGGAACCACTGACCCGACGCTGCCAACCTTGCCCACGGATCCACCAGACACCACCATTTGATTTACGGCGCGAGCGCGTTGAACGGTGCTGCGGGAATGTTGCGCAACACGCCGTAGACGACGAGCGCGATCGGCAGCACCCAAACAAGGGGGCGCAGCAACCATGCGGGAATCGACAACGCAGCACCACCCCAGCTCGTACGTAGCCACGACCACCAACCAAGAACGGCGGCGACAACAGCGAGTGGAATGAAGATGTTGTAGCTCAGCGCAGCACCGAGGTGACCGTTGAGCAGTTGATGTAGGCCGCGTGTGAGCCCGCAGCCCGGGCACCACAGGCCGGTGGTTGAACGAAAGATGCATTGCGGAAAGTGGCTGTTCTCGGCTGCTGGGTCGTTGAGGGCAACCACAGCGGCTAGGCCAGCGACCGCACAACCGCAGGCAATGGGAAGGCTCCGTCGCAACCACGTATGGCGGCTGGTCAGCGTTGCCTGCATTCCGCGAATGGTACGCCCTGGGCCAGTTGTCACGCCCGGTTGTCGCGTCCATGGTTGCGGTGGGCGGCATCCGCCGCCACGCTGGATGGCCATGTTGCAAGCGCGAGAACTCTCAGTGGAAGTCGGTGGTCGACAAATCGTCGACGCCGTGTCGTTCACTGTGATGTCGCGCGAAAAAGTCGGTCTGGTTGGTCGCAACGGCGCGGGCAAGACCAGCTTGTTCAAGGTGCTGGGCGGCGCCGCCGAGCCGATGGCTGGCAAGGTGACTTACAAGGGCGGCTTCGGTTACCTGCCGCAGGACCCGCGTATCGAGGGCGTGCTCGACACCCGACCCGCCGTCACGCACGTGCTCAGCGGTCGCGCTGTCGACGACCGACTCGACCGCATCGAGAAACTGCGCGTTGCGATGGAAGCCGACCCCAACGAGCGCAACGTCGAGCGTTACAGCCGCGCGCAAGACGAATTCGCTTCATCCGGTGGGTATGCCGCCGAGAGTGAAGCTCGCAGCATCATGGCCGGCCTTGGCCTGCCACCCAATCGCATGGACCTTCCGATCGGCGTGCTCAGTGGCGGCGAGCGTCGGCGCGTTGAGCTGTCGCGCATCTTGTTCGCCGGTAGCGACGTGCTGCTGCTCGACGAACCGACCAACCACCTCGACATCGATGCCAAGACGTGGCTGCTGCAATTCATGCGCAACTACCGCGGCGCGCTGTTGGTAATTAGTCACGACCTCGAACTGCTCGACGAAGCAATCACGCGCGTGATGCATCTCGACCGACCTGGCGAAGAAAACCTGGGCAACCTGGTCGAATACAAGGGCACGTACACACAGTACAAAGCCGCACGCGCGAGAGACGAAGAGTTACTCGCTAAGCGCGCGCTGCTGCAGACCCGAGAGATTGCTCGCCTGCAAACGTTCGTTGATCGTTTCGGCGCTAAGGCCAGCAAGGCATCGATCGCGCACAGCAAGGAAAAGCAGATTGCGCGCATCGAAGCGCAGCGTGTCGAGGTCGGTCCCGGCGATCGCACGTTGCGCATGCGTTTCCCCGATCCGCCGGCGTGTGGCTCGACGGTGGTGACTGCTACACGACTGTCGAAGGCGTACGGCGGTCCGCCAATCTTCGAGGATGTCAACTTCGATCTTGGTCGCGGCGAGCGACTGCTCGTGCTCGGTCTCAACGGCGCGGGCAAGACCAGCCTGTTGCGCATCCTTGCTGGCGAGACAAAGGCGAACCTTGGCGACTTCCGCTTCGGGCACGAAGTGACCGTCGGGTACTACGCGCAGGAGCACGACAACCTGCGCACTGATCAGAGCCTGTTGGAGAATCTGCGCGCCGACGTGCCGCCGAACGTGATCTACACCGAAACGCAACTGCGCGGCTTTCTCGGCATGATGGGCCTCACCGGTGAGAAGGTGTTCCAGCAGAGCGGAACGCTTTCCGGTGGCGAGAAGACGAAACTGGCACTCTCGATGCTGATGGTTGGCCGCAACAACTTGCTGCTGCTCGACGAGCCAACTAACAACCTCGATCCGCCCAGCCGACGTTCTGTGGCCGATGCATTGATCAGCTGGAAGGGCAGCCTCGTGTTCGTTAGTCACGACGTCGAGTTCGTCGAGCGACTCGCACCCACGAAGGTGCTGTTGATGCCCGACGGCCAAGTCGACTATTTCAACGAGGATTGGCTCGAACTCGTCAGCCTCGCGTGACGTACGCGCGAGTCAGTTTCTTCGTAGTGTGCTGCGCGTGAACTCGCGATGGGCCATGGGTGCGTGCGTTGCGCTCGCTGCGTGCGCATCGGCACCGGGTGTATCGGTGGAGAGTCGTTCGCAATCCGCCCCCACGTTTCATCGCGGTG
>JAYVVU010000233.1:0-9078 GCA_043786755.1 Actinomycetota bacterium | reverse complement strand
CGGATCGCGATCGTCGGTCTCGGCAGGTACTGCCCGCAACCTTCTCGATAGTGCCATCGCCTCCGTCATAGCAAAGGTTCGTAACCGACCGTTAATTGGATGACCCCAGATTGATCCCATCCAAGCCGCATTCGGCTCCGAACCGTTGGACATGAACCGCTCCCTTGCCCTGTTAGTGCTCATTCCCCTTGCCGCTGCCTGCAGCTCCGGCGACGACAAAAGTGCCGCCGACACGGCGGCCACCGAAAGTGTGGTCACGACTGCGCCAGCCGTTTCGGCCGAGGCGACGGATGCCGCCGACGTCAGCATCTCCGACTTCATGTTCAATGCTGCCGAGGTTCACATCAACGTCGGTGGATCCGTGACCTGGACCAACGACGACGATCAGCAACACACAGCGACTTCGTCCAGCAACTTCGATGCCGGCGCCATTCAGCCGACCGAGTCGTCGACCGTCGAGTTCCCGACCGCCGGCACATTCACGTACGTCTGCTCGTTCCACCCGTTCATGCACGGCACTGTCGTCGTCGGTTCTTAACCACCAAATACCCATCCCACCCACATAGGAGAAACAGATGCACATCACTACCCGTCAACTGCGCCGGCTTGCTGCCGACGTCGACGACCTGCACCGCAACAACATGAAGACGTTCAAGACCGAGTCGGCCGACCTTCACCGCGATCTGTACATCGCGCGGCGTTCGTATAAAGAACTCGATGATCAGAGCATCGCCGGCTACGCGCAGAGCATCGAGTTGGCAGCAGTCGCGGCCTACACAGCCGCCGCACCGCTGCTCACCTCGGCAACTTTGCCGGTAGCCGAGCTGTTCATGTCGCACCACCAGCAACACGCCGATGCCTTCGGCGCGGTTGCCGGCGTGCACGCAGTCAGCGAGCCCAACGCGGCACTGATCGCTGCCGTCTCGCCGACCTTGGCGGGACTCACCGATGAAATGGGTGCGCTCGAGTTCGCATTCGTGCTCGAGGGACAAGCGGCTTACACCTACGCCGCCGCTCTGACGCTGCTGGCCGACCCGGCCTACGCAGCAGCCACGGCCACCATCTTGCCGATCGAAGCTCAGCACCAAGTCGTGCTCGGCCTCGCACTCGGCAAGGACATTACCGACGTGTTCCCGACCGGCGCCTTCGAATCCTCATCGCTCGGCGATGGCAGCGATCCGCTCAAGGGCCTCGACCCCGCCGTCTTCGCGGCCTAACCGACCTCCGTCTCGAAAGGACAACAACATGAATAACCAGAACTTGAACGGCCAGAACTTGAACGGCTATGAGTTGAACAGCACAGAGATCCACCGTGAACTACGCGCGGTCGATCGCTTGAACACGTCGGCAATGCCGCAGTGGCGCTCGACGCTGCAGCGTCTCTTCACCGATGACAGCATCACCACCAACGAGCGTGCCTTTGCGTTGGGCGTTCCTTCGCCGAACCGTCGCGACCTGTTCCGTATGGGCGGCATCTCCGTCCTCGGCGTTGCGTTGCTCGCGGCTTGTGGAAGCGACGAAGACTCGAAGCACTCGGGCAGCGACGCACCGACCACCACTCCAACCACCGTTGCTGGGGAACCGAACATGGACCTCGTCCTCGCCAAGACGGCAGCATCGTTGGAGAAGTTGGCGGTCGATGCTTACGGCATCGCTGCCGGTCTCATCACGACGCCGGCAGTGCTCGCGGCGGCGACGATGTTCGCCGGTCACCACCAGATGCACCTCGACGCGCTCAACGGCGTGATCACCGGCGCCGGTGCAACGGCGATCACCGAGATGAACCAGGCGGTGTACGACGCACTCATCGCACCGGCACTCGCAACCGCCAGCACCGAAGCCGACGCAGTGAACATCGCATTGGCGCTGGAAGAGGCGGCGGCACAGACCTACGCCTTCGCCGGCGGCCAGCTGTCCACTCCAGCACTGCGCTCGACGATCATGACGATCGGTGGTGTCGAGGCCCGTCACGCAGCCGTACTGCGGATGGCGGCCCTCGCCCAATCGCCGCTCGAAGTGTTCCCTGGCGACCGTGGTTTCTTCCCCGGCGACAACCCGCTAGCGGACATCGATGGGGCCTTGATCACAGCCTGATCAGCTCACTCGGTACCCGCTAAACGGGTGTCACGCTGCCCAGTTCCTTCGTGCCGAAGGGCTGGGCAGCAGCCGTTTTCGGGCCATTTCATGGCGCGCGAGGGCCGGTACACTTGGCAAGTCCCCAACCATTAGAAGACCCCCGCACCACCGAGTGCGGGCGGTAGCAGACCCCCGCACCAACGAGTGCGGGCGGGCAGGAGCCATCAATGACCGACATCATTAACGAGCCACCACGAGCCCATGCGCGCATCGTGTATCTCGGCCCGGTGTCGCCCCATTGGGAGATATACGGCGACTACGGCGATCGCGCCCTGATCGACGAATTCCGCACCCGGGCGCTGGCGCGTTTGGTTTTGCTGCCCCGCGACGACCCGCAGTTCCGGCGCAACCGCGAGCGCATTGTGCGCGATGCCGAACGCGAGCGCATCAGCATCGAATGGGTGCTCGGTATCCCCGAGACCGCAAGCTGAGTTGTCGTGCCGGGTCACAGTTTGGGGAGCTAAGTGACGGCGCGCCTGCTCAACCGTGAACTCAGCTGGCTCGAGTTCAACCAGCGCGTTCTCGCGCTCGCCGACGAGCCCGGCGTCCCTCTGCTCGAGCGACTGAAGTTCTGCGCGATCTGCTCGGCGAACCTCGACGAGTTCTTCCAGGTCCGCGTGTCAGCGTTGAAAGATCAGGTTGCCGCGGGTGTTAGCCAGCCAGCACCCGATGGTTTGTCTCCGCAGGCACAGCTCACTGAAGTCGGCGCCGCCGCCGATCGCTTTGTCGCTGCCCAAGAACTGGTCCTCGATCGCCTGCTCGACGAGTTGGGCAAAGAGAATCTGCGCATCGTCGACTGGAAGTCGCTGTCGCAGAAGGATCAGAAACTACTGATTACCGAGTTCGAGCAACTGATGTTCCCCGTGCTCACCCCGTTGGCCGTCGACCCAGCGCATCCGTTCCCCTACATCTCGGGCCTCGCGCTCAGTCTGGCGGCGATGGTCAGCGACCCGGAAACAGGCGAGCGTCGTTTCGCGCGCGTGAAGGTACCGAATGTGTTTCCGCGACTAGTCGTGCTGCCCGATGGCAAGCGTTACGTGCCAGTCGAGCAAATCATCGCCTCGCAATTGCACTCGCTGTTCGTTGGCATGGTCGTTGAAGAACACGCGGTCTTTCGCGTCACCCGCAACGCTGACCTGACTCTGGAAGACGAGGAAGCCGACGACTTGTTAGCGGCTGTTGAGATGGAACTGCGTCGCCGCCGATTCGGGCGCGCAGTGCGCCTCGAGGTGCAGCAGGGCATCAGCGACGAAATGCTGGAACTGCTGGTGACCGAACTCGATCTCGACATGGCTGACGTGACAGTCCATCGCCACCCACTCGATCTCACTTGCTTGTTCCAACTGCATGCTCTCGATCGACCGAAGTTGAAGGACAAGCCGTGGCCACCGGTCACCGCTGGCCGATTGCAGCGCGC
This sequence comes from Actinomycetota bacterium, assembly GCA_043786755.1. Classification (GTDB taxonomy): domain Bacteria; phylum Actinomycetota; class Acidimicrobiia; order Acidimicrobiales; family Ilumatobacteraceae; genus UBA668. The sequence goes on along the minus strand of JAYVVU010000233.1, from coordinate 5,525 downwards.
CGAAGCGCAGGATCGCAGCATCTTCTCGGTGATCCGCGAGCGGGCCCTGATGGTGCATCACCCATACGAGAGCTTCGCCAGCAGTGTCGAAAGCTTTATCGCGCAAGCGGCCGATGATCCGCGGGTGCGAAGCATCAAGATGACGCTGTACCGCGCCGGTGGCGATAGCCCAATCGCGCGCAGCCTGATGCGTGCGGCCGAACGAGGCGTGCAGGTCGCGGTGCTCGTTGAGCTGAAGGCGCGCTTCGACGAGGCCACGAACGTCGGCTGGGCGAAGGCGTTGGAGCGTGCCGGCGTGCACGTCGTGTACGGCCTTGTCGGTCTAAAGATTCACGCCAAGACGACCTTGGTTGTGCGCCAGGACGACGACGGCCTGCGGCGCTATTGCCACATCGGCACCGGCAACTACAACTCCAAGACCGCCCGCCTTTACGAGGATGTCGGAATCTTCACCTGCGATCCCGAAGTCGGCGCCGACGTCACTGAGCTCTTCAACCACCTCACCGGTTACAGCCGGGAAGTGCGCTTCCAGTCGTTGCTCGTCGCACCGCGCTACATGCGCAACCAGCTAGTTGACCTGATCGAGCACGAGATGTCTTTCGGAACAGACGGCCGCATCATGGCCAAGCTGAACTCACTCGCCGATGAGGAGATGATCGAAGCCCTGTACCGCGCGAGCCAAGCAGGCGTACGCGTCGACCTGATCACGCGCGGCATCTGTTGTTTGCGCCCGCAGGTGCCGGGGTTGAGCGAGAACATTCGTGTGCGCAGCATTCTTGGCCGCTACCTAGAACATTCACGTGTTGTTCGCTTCGAACACGGCGAAGACAACGGTCCGCTGTACCTCATCGGTAGTGCCGACTGGATGGGTCGCAACCTCGGTGGTCGCGTCGAGGTCGCAGTTCCCGTCACGCACCCGAAGCATCAGATGTGGCTCGACAAGGTGCTGAGCTTGAACCTCGCCGACGATGTTGTGCGGCACGAGCTCGATGCCGACGGCGTGTGGCATCGCTACGGCCCGGAAAAATTCGATGACGGCGATGCGCAGGGCCGCCTGCACCGCTGGGTTATCGACTTCCAAAAAGCCTGAAGCTGTTCACCTTCCGTTCACCTGACAACGGGCGTGGCGTTACTTAGCTTTCGTACCGTCCAGTCCTGTTGAACCCCCTACTCACAGGAGAACAGACAACGTGAACAAGTCCACCGGGCGACTCGTACTCGCCTCGATAGCTGGCCTTTCGATTTTCGTCGCAGCGTGCGGCGAGGATCAGGGTGCCAAGGAAGATGCAACCACGACGGTTGCAGAAGTCTCCACAACCGCCGGCGTCGACGAGCCGACCACGACCGCTGGCACGGAAATCGCCGGCGGCGAAGTGTTCGTCACCGGTTCCTCCACGGTCGAGCCGATCGCAGTCCTCGTTGGCGAGCTTGCCGACGAAGTCACCGGCGGCGAGTTGGCCGTCACCGTCGAAGGTCCTGGCACCGGCGACGGCTTCAAGAAGTTCTGCGCCGGCGAAGCCGACGTCTCGGACGCCTCGCGCAAGATCAAGGACGAAGAAGCTGCGCTCTGCGCCGACGCTGGCATCGACTTCATCGAGCTCGAGATTGGCATCGACGGTCTGACCGTCGCCACCAGCCCGAACAACGACGCAGTGTCGTGCCTGGACTTCCCGGCGCTGTACGCGCTGATCGGTCCCGAGGCAGAGGGCTTCAGCAACTGGACCGACGCGCAGGCGTTGGCTACCGAGCTGGGCTCAACTTCGGCTGCGTTCCCCGATGCCGACTTGGTGATCACCGGTCCTGGCCCGGAGAGTGGCACGTACGATTCGTTCATCGAGATCGCGTTCAAGAAGATCGCTACCGATCGCGGTACCGATCCGAAGGCCGCTCGTAACGACTACACGCAGAGCCCGAACGACAACGTCATCGTCGAAGGCATCGAAAGCAGCGACAGCAGCCTCGGCTGGGTCGGCTTCGCCTACTACGAGGCCGAGCAGGATCGCATGAAGGCAATCGAGATCGACAAGGGCGAGGGTTGCGTCGCACCGACGAGCGGCACGATCGCCGACGGCAGTTACCCGCTCAGCCGCTCGCTGTACATGTACGTCAACGCACAGAAGTTGGCTGAGAACCCGGCAGTCGGCGCTTACGTCGATCTGTTCCTCAGCGAAGAGGGCATCGCCAAGGTGACCGAAGCCGGTTACGTGGCTATCCCGGCTGACCGCCTTGAGGCCAGCCGCACCACCTGGGCCGACGCTCAGGCCTAAACAAATCCCCCCACCTATGATGGGACCGGGCCGAGCGCCCGGTCCCATCGCAGTGGAATCTCTTCACACCGAACCCTCAACGCTTCCTTCAACGGCACGTGACCTTTAAGGACACATGAGTTCTTCGTCCGCAACTCTTCTCGTTAGCGACTTGCGCGGCAACCCGCGCCGAATGCGCAAAGAGCGCTTCATGCGCTACGTGCTCTTCGGTGCCGCTGCTTTCTCGATAGTGATCAGCGCGCTGATCGTGTGGACGCTGTTCACCGAGGCGTGGACGTTTCTTTCCGGATTGATCGACGAAGCCGGCATCGGCGCCTTGATCGACGGTGGTAAGGCGCCGGGTTGGTACCCGCGCAACAGTCGCTTCGACATTCTGACGATCGTGTACGGCACGCTGATCGTCTCGATGGTGTCGATCGTCGTCGCCGCACCACTTGGTCTTGGTGCTGCCGTGTTTCTCAGCGAGTACGCCTCGCCGCGCACCCGCCGCATCCTGAAGCCGATCCTCGAGGTGCTCGCAGGCGTGCCGAGCGTCGTCTTCGGATTCTTCGCATTGCGCGTGCTTGGCCCCGACCTGATCAAGCCACTCTTCAACACGACGCAGAACACCAGCCTGCTTGTCACCGGCGTTGCCATTGGTGTGCTGGTCACGCCGCTGATGGCTTCGGTGTCGGAGGACGCGCTGCGCGCCGTTCCTGCATCGCTGCGCGAAGCGAGTACCGGACTTGGCGCGCGTAAGAGCACGACAGTCATCCGCGTTGTCCTGCCAGCCGCGATATCGGGCATCGTTGCGGCGCTGCTCATCTCGATCTCGCGCGCCATCGGCGAAACGATGATCGCTGCACTGGCTTCCGGCCGGTTGGGCCAATCGCCGCGTACCACTGACCCGCGTGATCCCGGCCTGCCAATGACGTCGGCGATGGCTCAGCTGGCGGTCGGAAGCGATCAGGTAGTCGGCAGCACGCTCGCATTCCAGAGTCTGTTCTTTGTCGGTGCGTTGCTGTTCTTGATGACGCTCGCGCTCAACATGATTGCTGGCCGCGTCGTGCGCAAGATTCGGAACGCGTACTAATGGCAGTCACCGCTGCAATCTCCACCTCCACAACCGCATCGGTGCGCGCAGCGCTGACCGACTCGAAGCGCGACGTACGCGGCTTCTTCTTCGCGGTCGCGCTCTTGCTCTGCATGCTGACGGCATTGCTCGTGCTCACGGTGTTGTTGTGGGATGTCATCGCCAGCGCGATCCCCGTCTTCGAGAAGCGCAGTACTGGCTTTCTTACCAACGACCTCGCATCCAGCCCCGACAAGGCCGGCGTCAGTCAGGGCATTTGGGGATCGTTGATGATCGCCGGGTTCGTCGTCGTGCTCGCGTTCCCCATCGGCATCTTCGCTGGCGTGTACCTGGAGGAATACGCGAAGTCGAACCGCCTCACGCGCTTCATCGAGCTGAACATCCGCAACCTCGCCGGTGTGCCCAGCGTGGTCTACGGCATTCTCGGACTCGTCGTCTTCGTTCAGGGTCTCAGTTGGTTGACGGGTGGCCGCAGTGTGATCGCCGCTGGCATCACGCTTGCCATCCTCGTTCTGCCGATCATCATCATCACGACATCGGAAGCCGTGCGCGCGGTTCCTTCCGGCCTGCGCGAAGCAGGCTTCGGTGTCGGAGCCACGCAGTGGGAAGTCACGCGCGATCACGTGTTGCCCTACGCAGCGCCGGGCATCCTCACCGGCACGATGCTGGCAGTGGCCCGCGCGCTCGGCGAAGCCGCACCGCTGCTTCTCATCGGTGCTATCACCGGTCGGCTCGCCAGCCTGCCCAACGAGAGCATCGTCGACCAACTTCAGGGCAAGTTCACCGCGATGCCGATCGTGATTTATGGCTGGGCCAACGAAGTGAACAAGCCCGGCAAGCTCACAGGTCTGACATTCGAAGATCTCAACGCCGCAGCCATCGTGGTGCTGTTGGCGATGGTGTTGTTGTTGAACGGCGCGGCGATCCTGCTGCGCAACCGGTTCGAGAAGAGGCGGCAAGCATGAACGGGGCGTTAGATACCATGGCCGACGTGGAAGTTGCTACAGAGCTACCAGCCGAACCGACGGCAGCGCCGGAGCCAGCAGTGTTCTCCACGAACAACCTCGCGGCGTATTACGGCACGTTTCGCGCTGTGCGCGAAGTCAGCCTCACGATTCTGAAGAATGAAATCACGGCGTTCATCGGCCCGTCGGGGTGTGGCAAGTCGACCGTGCTGCGCTGCTTCAACCGCATGAACGACCTCATCCCGGGTGCGCGAGTGGAAGGCGAGGTGCGCTTCCACGGAGTCGACCTCTACGACCCGCAGGTCAGCGCCGTCGAGGTTCGTCGTCGCATTGGGATGGTGTTCCAAAAGCCGAACCCGTTTCCCAAGAGCATTTACGACAACGTCGCATATGGCCCCCGCCTCGCCGGCGTCAAGAGCAAAAGCGCGCTCGACGATGCCGTCGAGAAGTCGCTGCGCGGTGCCGCCCTGTGGGACGAAGTGAAGGATCGGGTGAAAGCCAGTGGACTTGGCTTGTCGGGCGGTCAGCAGCAGCGTCTGTGCATCGCCCGCGCCATCGCGGTCGAGCCGGAAGTGCTGCTGATGGACGAGCCATGTTCCTCGCTCGACCCGATCGCGACCGCTCGGATCGAGGATCTGATGCAAGAGATCAAGAGCGAATACACGATCATCATCGTGACGCACAACATGCAACAAGCCGCTCGTGTCAGCGATCGCACCGCTTTCTTCACCACTGAGGTCAACACCGAGAGCGATCGCCGCACCGGTGTGTTGGTCGAGTTCGCGCGGACGGCTCAAATGTTCTCGAAACCCGGTGACGAACGAACCGAGGCCTACGTGTCGGGGAGGTTCGGCTGATGGAGCAGTTACGTAAGGCATACCACGGCGAACTCGAACAAGCTCGTTCCGAACTAGCGCGCCTCGCTGCCCTGGTTGTCGAAACCCTGCCGCGGGCGACCGCGGTACTGCTCGACGGCGACCTGGAAGGCGCCGAGTACATCATCATGGGCGACGCTGCAATCGATCAGCGTTGCGTCGACTTAGAAGAGCTGTGCATTCGCATCCTCGCGCTTCAGGCTCCCGTTGCAACCGAACTGCGCCAAGTGGTTGCCCTTATGAAGATGATCGCCGAGGTCGAGCGCAGTGCCGACCTGATTGCCAACATCTGCAAGGCAGCGCGCCGCATTTACGGCCACGAGCTCGACCCGAAGTTGCGCGGGAT
>JAYVVU010000232.1:0-9080 GCA_043786755.1 Actinomycetota bacterium | reverse complement strand
CGTTGCCCGCAGCTTCCCAACGCGCTACTTCGTCACGGCGGATCGCGACGTATGCGCGAGTGAGATCGGCGCCCATTGCCTCGCACAACACGGTGTCGGCTTCGTAGGCATCGAGCGCGTCAGCCAACGTGTGCGGCGTGTGCCGATCGGTGTTGGGCTCGCTGTCGCCGTCGCCCACCTGCGGCAACCCACAATCCATGCCGTCGACAACACCGAGCAGCGCCGCGTTCAGCATGGCTGCTGCAGCGAGGTACGGATTCGCCGAACCACATGGCATGCGGTTCTCGATGCGCGTAGCCGCACCACGCTCGCACGGAACGCGATACGTGCTCATGCGATTGTCGAGACCCCAGTTGGCCCAATAGCCAGCGATGATGCCCGGGACCAGCCGTTTGTAGCTGTTGATCGTCGGAGCCGACATCGCGGCCAACCCCTCGTGATGGTGAATCAGGCCGCCAAGGCACTGACGCATTAGCGACGAGAACCCGTACTCCGCTTTGGGATCGTCGAACGCGTTCGCCCCGCCCTTCAGCGGCACCAGCGAGAAGTTCACATGCAGTCCGCTGCCGACGAGCATCGCGCTGGGGCGACCCATGTAAGTGATGCAGTAACCCTTGCGGGTCGCCAACTCACGCGTCATGTCCTTGCAGATGAACGCACGATCAGCACTGTCGATCGCTGGGCCGTACTTCATGTTCAATTCCATCTGGCCGGGATGGAACTCGCCCATCATTCCTTCCAGATCGAGATCCGATTCCTCCGCGGCATCAAACATGTCGAACAGCAGACCTGTGTTGTCGCCGCCAGTACCCACGCCGTACACGCGATGCGACGGAATGTGCAGCGGCGCGAAACCGCCCGGCGCGTCGGCGTCGGGCTGCATGACGTAGAACTCCATCTCGAAGCCGAGCATCGGTTCGTAGCCGAGCGCATGCCACGCGTGCACCGCGCGCTTGAGTGCGTTGCGGGGCCCGATCGCCAACGGTTCCCCATTGAACTCAAGGTCGGCCATGACAACGTCGGTCTCAACCTCCCAGCCCGCTCGTCGCGTATCGACGAGCGGGACTGTGGAAAGGTCGGGAAAGCCAACATCGGCCGCGTACCCGGTAACCGGCAGGATGTCGCGCTGCACATTCATCGTCAGTGTTGTGACTGCATGGTGTCCGTGCTCACCAAGCCGACGCTCGGGCACATAGCGCCCATGTGACAACCCGTTGAGATCGCACCACATCACTCGTACTCGTCGGTTTCCCATAGTGCCGGGACGATAGCAAATCAACCCGACGCGATCGTTCGTGACCAAACGAATCGTTGGGGTACCATTCCGCGATCACTCGTACCGTCGTGTTCGACGGCTCAATCAGGGGGAAGTTATGAGGAACCGAATCATTCCAGTCGTGCTGATGGCGTTGACCGTCCTCGTGGTCGCGTGTGGCGACGACGACAACACTGCCAGCAGCAACCCGCCCGACGACACCACCGGCGACACCACCGGCGACACCGTCGCTACCGGCGAGTGCACGCTCGACACCCCGCTGCGAATCGGCTTCGCCGCCGACCTAGGCGAGCTCGCTGCCTTCTCAGACCAGCCCGGCTCGGAAGCCGCGCAAGTGATGGTCGACAAGATCAACGAGGCCGGTGGCGTCGGTGGGCTGCCGGTCGAGTACGTCGTGAAGGACATCCAAGGTGATCCCGCAGCTACCCAGCGCGCGGCCCAAGAGTTGCTTGACGACGGCGTCAATGCCCTCATCGGTCCTCCGTTCTCGAGCACCGGCGCACCGCTGCTCGACACGGTCGATGGTCAGGCACCAATCATCTACATGGCCTCAACCGATGTCACACTCGCTGACCCGTCGCGCGGTGCCTTTCTCGCCAGCTTCAGCGACCCGGTGCAATCGGCTGCGATGGCCGAGTGGGCGCTTGGCGAAGGTCATCTGACGGCGGTCACGCTCAGCAGCCAGGACGACGTGTACTTCTCGGGTAACCCGGAGTTCTTCACCACGGTGTTCGAAGAAGGCGGCGGCACGGTGGTCGGCGACTACGCATACAGCCTCGCCGATACCGACTTCAGCACGCAGGTCAACGAAATTGCCAACCTCAGCGAGCCGCCGGCAGTGTTGTTCACCGCAATGGTGATGCCGCAGACGCAGGTGCTTCTCGAGCAGCTCGATGCTGCGGGGCTCGGCGACGTGGTCGTGCTCGGTGTCGACGGCTTCGATGCAACTGTGGTGTGGAGCGCGGGTGAGGTTGCAAACGGCGTCTACTTCGCGGCGCACACCTTCCCGCTAGACAGCAACGGCGTTGAGCAGTTCCTCGTCGACGCTGCCGCCGCAGGGGCAAACATCGAGACCATCAGCTTCGGCGCATTGGCCGCCGACGCTGTGCAGATTCTCGCCGCCGCCGCCACCGAGTCGTGCTCAGTCGATGCTGCCACGCTCATCTCCACCATCAACGGCTTGGTGAATCAGCCAGTCACCACCGGCACCGTCACCTACGCCGGGACCGGCGGAGTCCCCGAGAAGGACGTCATCATCCTCACCGTCGAAAACGGCGAGCCGACCTTCGTCGCGGCCGTGCGACCCACGAACATCCCCGGCTGAGCCGGGAGAGCCGCGACTTGCTCGAGGTCGATCGAATCACAACGCGCTACGGCGCCATCACCGCATTGCACGATGCGTCGCTTTCCGTGAACGCAGGCGAACTCGTTGCGCTAGTCGGTCCTAATGGCGCTGGCAAGACGACGCTGCTGAATACCGTGGCTGGCCTGTTACGGCCAGCCACGGGCGGCGTGCGATTCGATGGCAACGACATCACTGGGGCCGAGCCGGCGCGACTGGTGCGCGTCGGCCTGGCACTGGTGCCCGAGCATCGTCGGCTGTTCAAGGATCTAACTGTCGAGGAGAACCTGCGCCTCGCCGGCTGTACCGCAACCGCTCACGAACGCCGCCATCGGCTCGCCGAAGCTGCCGAACTGTTCCCAGTGCTGCGCGCGAAGTGGACAACGTCGGCCGGCTACCTGTCGGGTGGCGAAGCGCAGCAACTTGCAATTGCCCGCGCGCTGATGAGCAATCCGCGGCTGTTGCTACTTGACGAACCAACGCTTGGCCTCGCGCCGACAATGGTCGACGTCGTGTTCGAGTTGTTGGTGCGTCTACGCGAGCAGGGCCGCACCATGCTCGTCGTCGAACAGAACGCAACGAGGGCTCTGCGACTTGCCGATCGTGGCTACTTGCTGCGCTCGGGTCGCGTAGTCACCACCGGCACCGGCGCCGAACTTGCGGCCGATGGCGGTCTATTCGACTCGTTCATCGGGATCGAGGCGGCCAGCTAGCCATGACCAAACTGCTGCAAAGCGTTGTCGATGGCCTCGGGGTAGGGAGCACCTACGCGCTGCTCGCGCTCGGCATTTCCGTCATCTTCGGCGTCATGCACTTGGTCAACTTCGCGCACGGCGAACTGATCACAGTCGGCGCGTATGTGTCGTACTTCTTCTTCCTGCATGGCGGCAGCTGGTGGTGGATGCCAGTCGCCATCATCGGTTCAGCAATCTTGGCCTCAGTCGTTACAGAGTTGGTCGCGTTTCGATGGGTGCGCACCGCGAGCCCCTTCACCCTGCTACTGACCTCGTTTGCGTTAGAACGACTGTCGCACGCGCTGTGGCAGATCTTCGTCTCACCAAAACAGCGCGCCTTTCCGAAACCGGCATGGGTGTTCAATCAATTCAAGATTGCGAGTGTCAGCTTTGAAGTGATGGACGTCGTCACAATCGGAGTGACTGCGGCGACGTTGGCAGTGACCGCTGTCGTGTTCAAACGCACACTGTTCGGCCTGAGCGTGCGCGGGGCGGCTGAAGACTTCGACGCGGCGCGGCTGATGGGAGTTCGCGCGAATCGGGTCATCTCCGGCGCGTTCGGATACGCCGGCTTTCTTGCAGGCATCGCGGCTTGCCTCATCGTGATGCGCAGCCCGGCAGCTGAACCCAGTATGGGTTCGGACTGGTTGTTGAAGGCAGTCATTGCCGCCGTCATCGGCGGATTGGGCAGCTTCAGTGGTGCAGTCGTTGGTGGATTGGTGCTGGGACTGCTGGAGACACTGAGTCGTGTCTACTTGCCCGATCTCGCCGACGGTTGGGACAAGTTTTCGACAGCTGTCGTTTATGTCCTGATTGCGACGTTCTTCGTGATTCGCCCCGAAGGAATCTTCAAAGTTGCGCATGCGGAGCGTGTATGAGCGCCGGTTTCCTGCGCATCACGCGCAGCATGCTCGCGAGCGCTGTTCTCATTGCGATGGTTGCCGCGCTTGCCACCGCGTACACGCGCACTGGTGGCGCTAGTCGGCAATCGCTGATTGCCGAGATGCTCAGCAACTTCATTCTCGTGCTCGGTATGCAGGTGTTCATCGGCAATACCGGTGTGCTCAGCTTTGGCCATATGGCGTTCGCGCACATCGCGGCTTACGCCACGGCAGTGGTCGCCATCCCGTTGGTCGCCAAAGCGAAGGCGCTGCCCGATATCCCGTTTGGTCTTGCCGACGTCAGGTTCGGGGCACTCGGCGCCACACTTTTCGCCGTTGCGATCACGATGATCGTCGGGGCCATCTTTGGCATCGCGGTGTGCCGCGCAAGCGGACTCGCCCCAACAATGATCACGCTCGCGGCACTGTTCGTGGTTGAGCAGGTAGTGAAGAACTGGAAAGAACTGACCCGCGGCGCGGGCGGACTGTCTGGCATCTCGCGCCTGGAAGGCAACACCTACCTCTGGGTCGGCGTGTTCATCGCCCTGGTCATCGCACACCTGTTTCAGGAAACGCGCATCGGACGTTTCGCAATTGCCACGCGCGAAGACGAACTCGCCGCGCCAGCACTGGGCATTCGATTGTTCACGTCCCGTTACGCGGCGTGGGTGGTGAGCATCGGCCTGCTCGCACTAGGGGGCTCACTGCGTGCCCAATCGCTGGGCAGCGTCAACCCCAAGCAGTTCACGCTCGACTCAAGCATCTTGATTCTGGTGATGCTGGTCGTGGGCGGTATGCGCACCGTCAGCGGTGCCGTGCTCGGCACAGTGCTCATCACGGCCGGCAACGAGTTGTTCCGGCAACTCGGTGACCCGCAACGGCTCGACATCGAACGCTTCCCCGACCTGTTCCTCGGCGGCGCGATGTTGCTGGCGATGCTGCTGCGATCTGGCGGCCTCCTCGGCGACCGCGACCTTGCGGGTTGGATGCGGCGCCGGATGTACCGACCGCCACCCAGCGAGGTGGTCGGGGAGATCGCTCCCGCGACCAACGCTCTTGTGGCGAACGAAATTGAAGTGCACTTCGGTGGATTCGTCGCCCTTGATGGAGCGCGCGTAGCTGTGCGTCCCGGAGAAGTGGTGGGTTTAATCGGGCCAAATGGTGCTGGTAAGACGACCTTGTTCAACGTGATCACCGGCATCGTGCACGAGCAGGGCGGCACGGTGCAGCTCGGCGAGATCGACCTCACGAATGCGACTCCCGTCGAAGTGGCTCGCGCCGGTCTCGCGCGCACGTTTCAGAACCTTCGCCTTTTCAAGAACCTCAGCGTGCGGGAGAACGTGCTACTGACCTCGCTCGTTGCTGCTCGCCACCGTCGACAGCGTCGACGCCCCGACGTCGATGTATTGCTCGCCGACGCTGGCCTGACCGAATGGGCCGATCGTCAGGCGGGCACCCTCGACTACGGCAATCAACGGCGGCTCGAACTCGCCCGCGCCGCCGCGCTAGCACCCGAGTTCCTTCTGCTCGACGAACCGACTTCGGGGATGAGCGATAACGAAACCATGGCGATGGTGGAATCCGTACGCGCGGTGGCGGCTCGCATTGGCGCTGGCGTGTTGGTCATAGATCATGATCTGGCGTTCATCACTCGCATCAGCGACCACATCGTCGTGCTGAACGAAGGCCGAGTGCTCGCCGAGGGCAGCCCTGCGGAGGTGCGCGCCAATCCATCGGTCGCCGAGGCCTACCTCGGCACTTCGGTCTGAGCTGTTCTGGTAGCGACACAATGCGCCCCGACTCACTGCCGCACCTCAACATCGTCGGGCACGACGTTTACGAGCACCGCGTGCCGCACAGCGAGTACGACGAGTTCCGTCGCGTCGCACCGGTGGCGTGGATCAACGAGACAGCAGCGAACGGTCACGACGGTGCCGGCTTCTGGTCGCTGACCACGCACGAGCATGTCGTGGCAGTCCACAAGGACTGGCGCACATTTTCTAGCGAAGTCGGTGGTACAGAGATCGAAGGCCTCGAGCACGACGACGAGGCTCGCCTCGCTCGGCGCACGATGCTCGAAACCGACCCACCGCGACACACCAAGCTGCGTCAACTGGTGAACCCAGCGTTCAGCAAGGCAGCCGTCGAGACATATTCCGCGCACGCGGCAGCGTTGGTTGACGACGTCGTGAGGCGCGCCCTTGGGAACCCCGAAGTCGACGGCGTCGCTGCCATTGCGCGCGAGTTGCCGATACGGATGCTTACCGGACTGCTCGGCGTCCCCGACGATGACGCGCCGCAACTCTTCCACTGGGCGGACCAGATCATTTACAACGCAGATCCCGACTACTCCCCCGTCGTCAGCGATCGCGTCGACACCGACCCTTACCGACTACTGCCGTTCCGTAGTCCGGTGTCGCTGAAGGTGTTCGACTACGTGCAACGACTGTCGGCGGCGCGCCACGGCGTCGCGGGCGGCGACGTGTTGAGTGTGTTGTCCAACGCTCTGATCGACGGACAGCCACTGTCCGAGCGTGAGCAGGGGACGTTTTTCTTGCTCCTACTCATCGCCGGCAACGAGACCACCCGTCACTCACTCGCGCAGGGTCTACTTGCGTTCGCCGAGCACCCGGACCAACTGGACCGCCTACGCGCCGATCCGTCACTCATCGACACTGCCGTCGAAGAGGTGTTGCGGTGGACGAGCCCGCAGTTGCACTTTCGACGCACTGCGACGGTCGACACAACAATTGCGGGCGTCGACATTGCGGCTGGCGACAAGGTGGTCACGTGGTACCTCGCCGCCAATTTCGACCCGACCGTCTTCACCAACCCACACACATTCGATCTCGGTCGCACCCCAAACCGACACGTCACGTTCGGCGGTGGAGGCCCACACCTGTGCCTCGGCCAGTGGATGGCTCGGCTAGAAGTGCGCGCGTTCCTTGATGCGTTGGTTGCGCAGGTCGAACGAGTGGAATTGACCGGTGAGCCACGACGAGTACGCAGCAACTTCATCAATGGCTTAAAGCAGCTGCCAATTCGACTCGTGCCACGCTGAGTTGCTGGCTACTCAATCGCTGATTGCCGCGATGTAGCGGTCCGGTCGCACCAGTACCGCCCGCTCGCCGTATGTTGCCGCTGGCTCGACGACGACCGCACGGCCGTCCGGTGCCGCGAAATCCGAACGGGTGGCGACCCATACCCAACCACTTGGCAACCGACTATCGAGATGGTGCGGTTGCGGAACTTGGTGGCCAATCGGAAACTCGCCGCCCAGCGCAAGTCCCGGAAGGCGTGACCATCGCCGGGAATCAGGAGTATCGGGCTCGGGCACATCGCCGGGGTCCGCCGCCAACCGCGAAAGCGTTTGGCCAGCCGCGACCGACATTGCGACAACGGTTTCGGCGTGCGGCCGGCGCTCGCTTTCATAGCTGTCAAGCAGATCCACCGGTGCCGCACCATTGAGTACTTCGGCCAGCTTCCACGCAAGATTGGCGGCGTCGCGCACCCCACTGCACATTCCCTGCCCCATAAATGGCGGCATCATGTGCGCGGCATCACCAGCAAGGAACACGCGACCATCGACCCCTGCACGCCAGCGGTCGGCAACGAGGGCGTGAAAGCGATAGGGCACGGCCCGTACCAGATCACCGTGACTAGCAGTGACGCCCCATGCGGCGAGCAGCGACCATGTGTCGGGCAGTTCGTCACCGTGGAGTTGGAACTCCCACCGCCGATGTGCACCATGCCCAGGAACAAATGTCGCCAGCCGCGAAGAATCGCACACCTGCTGGATGATGGGCGGCAGCGGCGGCGAGGGCTCGATCTTAAGCATCAGGTCGATCACAAGCCACTGCTCGTCGTACCCGAGATCGACAAGACCGACACCCAGTTGCTCGCGAGTTCGCCCGCCGCCCCCATCACACGCGACGACAAATGTCGCGTCGTCAAGCAACGCTGCTAGATCGACCACTTCCGAACCAAGGCGAACATCAACATGCGGGTAGCGAGCGACACCGTCGCGCAACATGACCTCGATGTCTGGCTGCAAGAACACATAGTCCTCGTGCCACCCGAGCAACGGTTGGCGGTGGAAGCCTTCGAAGTTGAACAATGGCTTGCCGCTAGCGTCGACGTATTCCATCCCAGCCGACACGGTGATTAAGTCATGTAGCTCACGCTCAAAGCCGCACTGTTGGAACACGCGGGCGATCTCGGCATCAAGATGGCAGGCACGCGGCTTCGAATACGGCGCGGTCGATCGCTCGTGCACCGCTGTGCGCAGACCATATTGCCCACACAGATTCGCGAGGGTCGCACCGGTCGGACCCATGCCAACAATGGCTACATCGAACTGATGTGAGTCGCGCTTCATTCCGGCGCTACTGGCTCCCACTGAGTTGTTCCCCATGTGACGGCCAGCAAGGTCGAGTCGTTGCCGCGAGCGGCACCGTGCCAATGTCGTTCGTTCGGCGGGCAGATCACCAGCGTGCCCGGCGCAAGCTGAACCTCGCCGTCGGCGTCGGTTCCAACGCGAGCATGACCGCGCACTACGAACAACTGCTGACCACCTGGGTGCATATGCCAGAACGAAACCGCACCGTCTTGGAAGTGCACAAGCGCGGTATCGGGCTCGGTGTCGCTCGGTGTCGCGTGCAGCATCTCTAGTTCGACGGTGCCCGTGAATCGTCCGCCGTAGTTGAGGGTCTTGTCACCCTCGACAATCACCTCCATCGCTGCTACCTCTCGACGACCGGGTTGCGCATCGTGCCGATGCCTTCAATCTCGGTCTCGACGACGTCGCCCGCGCGCAGGAACCGCTGCGGGTTCCGCGCTTCTCCGAC
>JAYVVU010000231.1:0-3966 GCA_043786755.1 Actinomycetota bacterium | reverse complement strand
GGGTCAGCCAGCGAGGAGTTCATCAACCCTTGTCCGGTCGGTGAGGACACGTTCATCCAGTGCCCGGCATGCCTGTATGCCGCCAACGTCGAGGCCGTGGTGACCGTGGTGCCGCCCGCCATCGACTTCACGAACGCGGCCGCCGCGCACGTGGAAGACACGCCCGACACGCCGACCATCGACACCCTCGTCGCCGTGTGCAACGAGCGCTTCCCCCGCCCCGACCGAGCCTGGGTGGCGGCGGACACGCTGAAGAACGTGATCGTCAACGTGCGCACCCCCGACGGCACGCTCACGCCGCTCGCCATCGGCCTCCCGGGCGATCGCGAGGTCGACATGAAGCGACTCGAGGCACAGGTCGCGCCGGCCGAGATCGAGCCGTTCAGCGAAGAAGACTTCGCGAAGAACAAGCACCTGGCGAAGGGCTACATCGGGCCGGGCGCTCTTGGTGAGGACAAGCCGGCTGGCATTCGCTTCGTCGTCGACCCGCGCATCGTTGCTGGTACGCGGTGGATCACGGGTGCCGACAAGCCAGGCCATCACGTCAAGGACTTAATGATGGGTCGCGACTTCACTCCCGACGGATTGATCGAAGCCGCCGAAGTGCACGCTGGCGATCCGTGTCCGAATTGCGGCAACGCGCTGGAGATCGCTCGCGGCGTCGAAATCGGCCACATCTTCCAACTCGGCCGCAAGTACGCCGAGGCGTTGGGCCTGACGGTGCTCGACGAGAACGGTAAGTCGCGTGTGGTCACGATGGGCTCGTACGGCATCGGCGTGTCACGCGCCGTTGCAGCGGTCGCCGAACTCAATCACGACGACAAGGGTCTGATCTGGCCGCGCGAGATTGCGCCGGCCGACGTTCATATCGTCGCCACCGGCAAGGCGACCGATCCGCAACTGCCTGCGGCCGAGAAGCTCGCCGCCGAGTGCGAAGCTGCAGGCCTGCGTGTGTTGCTCGACGATCGCGTCGGCGTGTCCCCCGGCGTGAAGTTCAACGATGCCGAACTCGTCGGCGTGCCGACGATTGTCGTCGTCGGCCGCGGGCTAGTCGACGGCGTGGTCGAAGTGAAAGACCGTCGCACCGGCGAACGCGAAGACGTCGCGCTAGCTGATGTCGTCGCGCGACTCCGCTAATCCTTAACGCACCGTCAGAATTCGCTGACGGGTATTGCCGGATCGCCGGTGGCCACAATCGGGCCGTCGGAGACGAACCAGACGCCGTCGGTGGCGGTGAGGTGATGCCGC
Organism: Actinomycetota bacterium; assembly: GCA_043786755.1. GTDB lineage: Bacteria > Actinomycetota > Acidimicrobiia > Acidimicrobiales > Ilumatobacteraceae > UBA668. Next base: position 2,718 of record JAYVVU010000231.1, on the reverse strand, counting down.
AAGAAACTGCTCGGGCAGCATTCCGGGTCAGTTGTTCCGTACACCGCCTGCCACAGCAGGACGCCATTGCCGGGTGACAGAACGGCGATGCCCTGCGCGATCTCGTTGTACACCGCCAACGCGTACGGATTGTCGGACCGAATGTCGACGATCGCGACGCTGAGGAAGCCACCACTGCCCGCGACGCGAATTCCACTGACGAGTTCATCGTTCGGGCCGCTGTCGATGTTCCCTGTGGCGATTGTGAAGTCGTCCCACACTCCAGCGACTGCTTCGTGTGAGCGCAGCACTGGCACCCAATTGTTTGGCGCGTTCTGTTGCCACACGATGGCGAAGAACAGTCCGCTCGCACCCTTGGTGACTGTCCACATGCGCTGGCCGCCGACCGCGTTCCAGACGCCGCAACGCTGCACGCTGTACGGTCCGCCCGCGATCGCGTCGTACAACGGCTCGCACACTCCCGGCGTGGTGATGGCTTCCGGGTCGCCTTCTTGCGCACCTTCGAGCCACGAGCTCGGGCCGGTTTCGGCGGCCGCTTGCGCGCTTTCGCCGGGAACCGTTGTTGTCGGTGCGAGGGTGGGCGCGGGCGTTGTGGCGACTTCGGTTACGACCGTGGTCACATCCTCAACGACAGTGGTCGCGCCGTTCGACTTGGTCGCGCCGGAACTACATCCGGCCGCAATGAGCAGTGGGATCACGAGCAACGAGGTTCGCATGCTGTCCAGTCTCCCTCAGAAATCGCTGACGGGTATTGCGGGGTCGTCGGTGGGAACAGTCCCGCGGGTGTCGACGAACCATGCGCCGTCGATGAGGAGGAGGAAACTTTGAGTGAACTCGAGCGGGCAACACTTCGGAATGGCGTCGCCTTCTACCGCTGACCACACCTCGATGCCGGCGCCCGGACGCAATACGGCGACGCCATGGTTGCCGGTGGGGTGCACAGCGACTACTCGTGGGTTGCCCGAGCGAATGTCAATGACCGCCATCGCGAGTTTGCCGCTCGCGCCCGCAATGCGAGTGCCCGAGATCAGTTCGTCGGCGGGACCCGAGTCGGTGTTACCAGTGAGAATGGTGATGTCGCTCCACTGACCCGCCGTCGTCTCTGCTGCGCGCAACACGGGCACCCAATCGTTGGACGCGATTTGCTGCCAGATGACCCCAATCAAGAAGCCTGCCGCGCCACGAGTCACGGTCCACGTGCGCGGTCCATCATTGGCGGTCCACACGCCGCAACTCGACTGGCTGTACGGGCCAGCGGCCATCGCGTCGTAGAACGCCTGACAGTTCCCGGCGGCGGTCAACACTTCCGGATCGCCCTCTTGCGCGCCCGCGACCCATCCGGTCGGGATGTTTTTCGCCGGCGTCAGAATGCCTGCGACGGCCGCTGTGGTCGGCGTCGGAGACACTGTCGTCGCCGGCACCGTCGTCGCACCCTGAGCAATCGTGGTCGCGGCGCCGACGACCGTGGTCGTTGGGTCGCCGGCCGATGTCGCGGAGGTCGTTGATGTTGTTGCTGTTCCCGTCGACTTCGTCGCGCCGGAACTGCATCCGACGGCAACGACGAGCGGGAGTACGAGAAACCAGGTTCGTTTGATGGCAGCAGTCTGCCTCAGAACGCTGCGGCGGTAAAGCAGCTACGTCCCATGACCTTTGGCCCTAGCTGTTCGGCGAAGTTCGTTGTCTCATGAACGTATGAAAGTTCTGCTGATCGAGTCAACGCCAAACCAGTCGCGCGACCTGAGCGAGCAACTCGCAGGCGAGGGTCACGACGTTGTCCATTGCACTGACGCGCACGGCGGCCCGTGCCGTGGGGTCGCGCATCAAGCGGACTGCCCGCTGCAGCACAGCGTCGATCTGGCGATCCTGACTCGCGAGCCACAGTCACCGCACACACTCGCCGAGATGGGATCGGTCTGCGCCGATCGCCACCGCGTGCCGCTCGTCGTGGTCGATCCAACACAACTGTTCGATGAGATGCCAAGCGCAACGGTGGCTGCTGCGGTAGCCAACCGCGCCGTCGAGTCCGCCTATGCAGTCGCGGTGCGCAAGGAACTCGCCAGCCTGCCGATCGTGGTCGACGTGCGTCGACTGACTGACAGCGTTGTCGTGCACCTGCAACTTCCCTCCAGTCAGGACAACGCGGCGAGGCGGTCGGCTGCAGCTGATCGGGCGCGGTTCGCAGTTCGCACGCACGATCCGTTCGTGCAGCAAATCGACATTTCAGTGTCGTGCTATCCCGACTGAGCGGGCAGCGCAGCTGTCAGCTGAACTTCGCCAGTCCTTGATCCATCACCACACGGTCGCCGACCGATGTCGTGAACACCGCATTGCCATCGGCGACGCGCCACATGCGCACGGTCAGTGCATCGCCGGGCATCACGGGTGTTGCGAATCGCGCTTCCATGTGATGGAAGTGCGCGACGTCGTTGTCCGCGAGCGCGCCGAGCAGTGCGCGACCGGTAAAGCCGTACGAGCACAGGCCGTGGAGGATCGGGCGATCGAAGCCGCCGAGCGCGGCGAACGACGGATCGGTGTGCAGCGGATTGCGATCGCCCGACAAGCGATAGACGAACGCCTGATCAGGTGAGGTCTGCAACGTCACTTCGTGATCGGGTTTGCGATCCGGTGCCTCGTTCTGCGGTCCACTTGGTCCGCGATCGCCGCCCCATCCACCTTCGCCGCGGATGAAGACTGCGGAACGCGTGGTCCACAGTGGTT
>JAYVVU010000230.1:0-3967 GCA_043786755.1 Actinomycetota bacterium | reverse complement strand
TCGTGCGCGCGGCTGAACCATTCGGCTTCAAGGCTGGCAGCGTGTTCCCGGCGTTCGGAATGGCCGAAGTTGCGATCGGTGGCGCATTCCCGAAGCGTCATCGCGGGATGGTCACTGACTCTGTCGATCGCGAGTTCCTTGAGCGCGAGCGCGTTGCGAAGCCGCTGCTGCTCTCCGACGCCAACGAAGATCTCGACGTGCGCCGCTTGCCACTGCTCGGCAAGGCAGTGCCTGGGTTGGAGTTGAAGGTCGTGCATCCCGACACGTACGAGGAACTTCCCGAGCGTCACGTCGGCGAGTTGTTGCTGCGCGGCACTTCGGTGACGCCCGGTTACTACAAGCGACCCGATGCGACTGCCGCATTGTTCCGCGACGGCTGGTTGTGCACCGGCGACTTGGCTTACGTCGTCGACGGCGAGTTGGTGTTGTGCGGTCGCATCAAGGACGTGATCATTGTCGGCGGACGCAACGTATTTCCGGAAGACATCGAGCGCACTGTCGCGCAGATCGATGGCGTGCGCGCCGGCAACGTCATCTCGTTCAGTGTTGAGGGTTACAAGGGCAAAGAGAGCGTCGTCGTTGTTGCCGAAGTTCGCCCGAACGTTGCCGGCGCCGACAGCGATGAGATCTCGGCGCTACGTCACGACATACACCAGCGCACGATCGACGTCTGTGGCCTGCCGCCGCGCGACGTGATGTTGGTGAAGGCCGGCACGCTGCCTAAGACGTCGTCGGGCAAGCTGCAACGCGCGAAGTGTCGCGAGCTGTATCTGGCCGAGGAACTCGAGCTCCTCTGAGTCGTGTCATGAAAGGTCAGTGATGAAGGTCGTCTACACCGCCGCCCACTTGTTGCACGATCCGCACGTCGAGTTCGAAACCTCGCGTACGCACAGCCCGTGGGAACACATCGGGCGTGCCGAGGCGATTCGCGAAACGCTGCAAGCCGACTCGCGTTTCGACTTTGTCGGGCCGAGCGAGTGGGGGACAGCACCGATCGAGGCCGTGCACAATCCCGGCCTGGTGAAGTTCATGAGCGAGGGTTGGGCGCTGTACAACGCGGCGCAACCCGGCGTGCGTGAAGTCGTGCCGGACGTGTTCTACCGCGCGGCGTTGCGCGACAAGATGAGCCCCGGTCACGAACCGCAGTCAATTCTCGGTCGCGTCGGCTACTGGTGCTTCGAGACAACGACGCCGCTCACCGAGGGCACGTACACAGCAGCACGTGGTGCCGTCGATACAGCGCTGACGACAACGCAACTGGTGCTCGACGGCGAAAGCAGTGCGTATGGGTTGTGTCGCCCGCCCGGTCATCACGCGACGAGCGATCTTTACGGCGGCTACTGCTTCTTCAACAACGCCGCTGTAGCGGCGCATCACATCGCGAGCACCATGGGTAGCAAGGTCACCGTGCTCGATGTCGACTACCACCACGGCAACGGCACGCAGCAGATCTTCTACGACCGCGACGACGTGCAATACGTGTCGCTGCACGGCGACCCAGCGCGTGCGTACCCATACTCGGTCGGATTCGCCGACGAGACGGGTAGCGGTCGCGGCCTTGGCTACAACATCAATCACCCAATGCCGTTGCGCGCCAACGACGATCTGTTCGTCAGCGCGCTCAGCACCGCCTGCGAGCAGATCGCAGCGTTTGGTCCGGCGGTGCTGGTCGTCTCGCTCGGCCTCGACACGTACATCACCGACCCAATCTCAGATCTGGCGGTGACGACGCCGGGCATGCGCCGCTGCGGTGAAATCGTGCGCCAACTCGGCCTGCCGACCGTTGTGTTGCAAGAAGGCGGCTACGACGTGTCGGCGCTCGGTGCCAACGTGCACGCCTGGCTCACCGGCCTCGGCTCCTGACTAGGTTCGACTCAATTTGTGGGTGTGCTGGCGGCGACAGCCTTGAGAATCGCACTGCCGTACTGCTGCAACTTCGTCGGCCCGAGCCCCTTGATCGCCGCTAGCTGATCGAGCGATGTCGGTCGCGCCGCGGCAATGTCGCGCAGCACCGAGTCGGCGAACACGATGAACGCCGGCTTGCCTGCGGCCAGCACTGTTCGCAGGGCGCGCAGTTCTTCGAACAACGGCGAATCGGCACCTGTCGGTCGTGCTGCCTGCTTGGCCGCCGACTTCGGTTTCGCAGGTTCGACGATGCGCACTTCATAGTTAACAACGGCAGGCGGCTTCAAGCCAGGCTCGGTGCTGCAATCGCTGATGAAGGGCGAAGGTTTGTCGGACGGAACCACCAGCACATCGCGTGAAGCGCGAGTAATGGCGACGTGAAACAAACGTCGCTCCTCTTCAACATCATCGGCAAGGCGATGGGGGAATTGGTCACTATCGGCGTGGTGCACAACAACGAATGGCCACTCCTGACCCTTCACCCGGTGCACAGTTGCGAGCGTCACGCCGTCGCTGGACGACTTCGTCGTCAGCGCGTTGCGCAGCCATTGCTCGAAAGCCTTCGGGTCGGATTGCAGCGACGCGAGCTGGGCGAGCGCGGTCAGGTCGTCGTTCTGCGCTGTGCGGTTCATGCCGTGGCGATTCGCGTCCAGCTTGGCGATGCTCGATGCAAGCCCGAATGAATCGCGCACGGTCGTCAGCAGTTGCTCGGTGGTGCCGCCGCTCTTCACCAATTGCTGCAACTTGTCGATGTCTCTAGCGAACTGATCGACGGTGATCGCATCCTTCTCGGTGGTGATGCGCGTGGCGAGTCGGCGCAGGCCAGCCAGAGATGTCTGCTCGCCAACCCATCCAGCAATGCGCGGATGCAACGCTCGCGACGGGCGGCGCAGTGCCTCGCCGCAGTCCGTCGCCGAAAAGTCGCCGGTCGCGCGCGCAAGCCGTAGCCACGCAAGTGTTGCGCGCACGGCGGTGCGTTCCAGAAACTCGCTGCCAACTCCGCCGTTGGTTGGGATGCCAGCCGCACACAGCGCCACTTGCACCGGCGCCTGCAACGAGTTCACCCGTGTCAGCACGGCGATGTCTCGCGGCGTTGAGCCTGCGTCGATAGCGGTCTGCACGGCCTGCAGCGTGAGTGCAACCGACTTCCCAGTGGACGGCGCGACCATGAAACCGTCGCGGTCGGCATGGCTGGCGCGAATGGTCTTGGGGACGCGGCGTCGGTTATGACGCAGCAGCGTGTCAGCGGCGCGCACGATGCCAGCTGGACAGCGGTAATTGACCTCCAACGGGTGCGCACCGGCGCCTGGGAACATGTCGCCGAACTCGATCAACCAGGCCGGGTCGGCGCCGTTGTAGCCGTAAATCGTCTGGTCGTCGTCGCCGACCCCGAACACCGCGGCATCGGCACCCGCGAGCAGACGCACGAGCAGCACGTGCGCGGGCGTGAGATCTTGAAACTCATCGACGAGCAGCACTCGGCACGAGCGTTGCGCGGCAGCGCGCGCCTCGGGGTCGCGCAGCAACAACTCGATTGCGCGGAAGATCTGTTCGTCGAAGTCGAGCTGACCCTGGCGGGCGAGCGTCTCGCGATAACGCGCGAACGCATCAGCGAAGCCGTCGACTTCGCCGTCGTAGCGCGACTCGACTTTTGCCGGGTCGACGAGGCCAAGGCGGGCGAGCGACAGCGCCTCGATCCAGGTCGCCACCGGATCGACATTGCGCGCTCGCGGAAACTTGACCAGCCTGCCGATCAGTCGCCGCACCTCCGGCTCGTCGATGGTGGCTAGCCGTTGCGGTTGCTTGGCGAATGGCGATGACCCGTTGACGATCGCCAGCGCGATCGCGTTCAACGTGCGCACTTGCAAGCCGGGCAAGTCGGTCGTGCGCTCGGCGATTTCTTCCTGCGCACGCTTGTTAAAAGCGATCAGCGTGATCGCCGAAGGTGGCAACTGCCACTGCTTGACGAGGTGACGTGCGCGCTCGGTAAGCACGCGGGTCTTACCTGAGCCTGCCGGAGCGATGATGCGCGCCGCGCCACCGTCGTGCGTGACGGCAGCAA
>JAYVVU010000229.1:0-9156 GCA_043786755.1 Actinomycetota bacterium | reverse complement strand
GTCCGTCGCCTCTGTGGTTGTCGGCGCGATTGTGGTGTGAGCCGGTACCTCTGTCGTGCCGGCGGAACCGCCATCGCCGCAACTAGCGATCAGTAACGCAGCGGCAATGAAGGCGACGGTTCCTCGCATCCGTTCACTTTATGTGTCGTAGCGTGCGGCCGTGTCTGCTGCCGCGTCCGGTTCGGCGTTTTCCGTTGATCGCTATCTGCACCGCATTGGCGTCTCGGGCCCTGTGGGCCTGCCTACTTTGCAACTTCTCGGCGAATTGCAACTGGCGCACCTGATCCGCGTGCCGTTCGAGAACCTGCACGCGTTTCATCGGCGCGGAGTGCGCACCGACATCGACTGGTCGTACCCCAAAATTGTCGACAGCGCCCGCGGCGGCTGGTGCTTCGAACTGAATGGCTTACAGGTGGTGGCCGGCGCGAGGGCGGCAATTCCTCGCCGTGCGCGCATCGACATGCACGAGCAAGGCTTCACCCTCACCGAGTTGATGCCGGGCAACGATGGCGTGTCGGCGTGGGAGCCGCAGTTGCGCGTCGGCTTCGAACCCAAACAGAACTCCGACTTCGAGCGCCGCAGCACCTACCTACAAACCGAGCCTGGCCTCAGCTGGACCGAGCGTGCGTTCGCGACACGCGCACTTGACGCCGATGGCTCGCGAGTGACATTGCGCATGGATGTCTTGCGCGAGCGCGACGGTGTTGGTGAATACCGCGAATCGCCCGTTGCGCCGAGCGAGTGGAGTGAATTGCTACTGCGGTACTTCGGGCTGGTCGACGGCAACGTCCGGTGATAAATCCTCTGCCGCCTGGCGAACTTGCCAGTCGCGATCGACCAACGCGGCTTGCAACGCAGCGTCGACCTCCGGTCCGCTGAACGGAGCGAGTGCGAGGACAGCGCGACGTCGAATCGCCGGCTTGTCGACACAACCAGCCAGAATCGCGGGAAGTCCGCGCTGATCGCCGATCGCGCCGAGTGCCGCAACCGCGGATTCGCGTACGAGCGGCTCCGTCGCTGCGGTCGCCAGCGACACGAGTGTGGCGAACTCGTCCTCGCTGACAACTTCGTGTTCACCGCACGCCCAGGCCGCAGCCTCAACCACGCCGTCGTGCGCGTCTGTCAGCAACGCGAGCAACGAAACAGCCGGCCGCTTAGCGGCAACGAGTGCGGCGCGACGGCGCACCGAATGGTCGTCGTCGTCGAACGCGACCAGCAGATCGGCATCATTGAGCTTGCCCATCCGGTCGAGCGCACCCAGCGACAACTCGCGCAGCACAGGGTCGGCGGCTGAAAGTGCTTCGCGCGCTGTGCTTTCGTCGCCCGTGTGCCCCGCCTCGGCGACCCGGCGCCAAGCGTCTGTCGTTACTTCAGGGCCGGCGGTCATCGCTTCACGGCCGGCGGTCATTGCTTCAACATGTCGGTGAGCGTGATCACGATCCAGGCGCTGCCGAATGCGATCACCGTCGCGGCGACTGCCGCCACCCACAACGCCAGCCCACCGCTAGCCACGACCGCCCACACCCGCCGCCACAGCGGCGTGTGCTCAGCGAATGGTGCCTTGGTCTCGACCACCGGCGCCCGGTCGGGCATCCCACGCTGCATCCGGGCGCGTGCCGGATTGGTCGTCGCTCTGGCAGGCTTGCGCCATCCGGAAGCAATCAGCGCCACAATGGCAAGGCCAGCAATCCAGCCGGCAGCAGTTGTGAGCTCGGTGATGTTCACTGAATTGGAGATGGTAATGGAGCCTGTGCCACAACTCGCTGCGCCCTCGCGCAAGCATCGCCTGTGGGCAGTTCCGCTTGCCGGGCTCGGTGCCCTTGCGGTGTTGGCGCCGTTCGTGGCGACGCTGGTGCCCACCGGCACGCTCATCGATAAGTCGCGGTGCGCCGAGTTCGACACGACTTCCGAGGTCTCGCCACCGCCGTGTCTTGTCAGCGTCGACGAGGACGTGGAGTACGCGTTGGTGCCCGCCGATGCCGAGCCGGTGCTGCCGCGGCTAGACATTTCTGGCGTGCCGACGTACGACCCGCACGGCAACATTTACTTCATCACCATTCGGCAGCCACCGATCACGATGCTTGATTGGTTCGCGACGCGCGACAACAAGGCAGCTCGCTTGTGGAGCCATCGCGACAAGTACGGAGATCAAACCGAAGATCAGTTGATTCAAAGTGGTCAGCGCCAAATGCGCAGTGCAAAAGACAACGCGATGTACGTCGCGTTGCAGGCTGCCGGTTACGACGTCACGATCAAGCCAGGCGACGTCATCATCGACTTCTTGCTTTGCCTGGAAGCGAACGAAGCGAACACCGAGTGCATCAAATACAGCCCCGCCGACGACCTGCTCGATCCGGGCGACGTCCTGAAGAAGGTCAACGGGGTCGACATCACGATCATTGACGACCTCTCGCAGGCTCTTGCCGATGTCGCAGCGGGGGAGAACATTGAAGTCGAGTTCGAACGTGACGGCGTAGCAATGTCGGGCGAGATCGAAACGATCCTCGCGCCAGGCGAAGACCCGCCGCGCACGATCATCGGCTTTCGACCGATCGACACCACAACCGTCGAACTGCCATCCGGTCTGTCGGTATTGTTCAAGACCGAAGGCATCGGCGGTCCTTCCGCCGGGCTTGCGTTCACGCTGTCGCTAATCGACGCGCTGACCGAGGGCGATCTGACCGGTGGGAAGAACATCGCCGTCACCGGCACGATCGACGTTGAAGGCAACGTTGGTGCGATCGGGGGATTGAACTCGAAGGCATCAGCGGTGAAACAGGTAGGTGTGAAGTACTTCCTGGTGCCCGTCAACCAGGGTGCTGGCGGCCTCGATGGCATCGACCGTGCGCGCGAAGTCGTCGGCGACGACGTCGAGATCATTCCTGTTGCAACCTTGCAAGAAGCACTCAACGCATTGGTGCGTCTCGGCGGCGATCCGGTGGTTGTAACCCAGGGCTAGTGACACCCATTCCATCGGCAGCGCACCTACGATTCGTCGGATGGCACTGTCGATTGCACGGCCAGACCCGTCCTCACCGGCGCAGGTCTCGACAGCAACCTTCACCACATCGCGCAAAGGCTTCGACAGCGACGAGGTGCGCGAGTTTTTGCGGATGGTTGCGGCTGAGCTAGCCCGTTTGCAGGATCGCGAGACATTGCTCGAAAACGAACTGCGCCTGCTGCAGCAAACCCCGCCGCCGTCACTGGCCGACCTAGATGAAGCCGTCGTCGCCGAACTGTTGGGCGACGAAGCAACACGCATCGTCGCTACGGCTCGCGAGGCTGCATCGCAGATCAAGACCCGTGCCGAGGAAGCAGCCTCGCGCCTCCTGATTGAAGCCAACGAGGAAGCGCAGCGCGTGCGTGCCGAGGCCGAGATCGACGCTGGCCGCCGCCGCCAAGACGCGGCATCAAGCGCTGACGACGAATTGCAGATGGCCAAACAGCAAGGCCGCGACATGGTGAACGAGGCGCGCGCGTATCGCGAGCGAGTGTTGGGCGAGTTGGCCCGGCGCCGCGAGGTCGCCCGCAAGCAGATCGAGCAACTGATCGTCAATCGCGATCGGTTAATGCAATCGTTCGAACGGTCGCGGCTGATCGCAATGGATGTGATTGCCGACATGGCACCGCAAGCCGCGGGCGGCGACCTCGCCGACATCGCGCCGCTCACGGGCCCTGTGCCCGTCATCGTGCCCGCGCGCGAAATCGACGTACCAAAGCCGACGCCCGCCGTGAAGCAAGTTGTCGAGCGCGAGCCAGAACCGGAACAAGGTCCGACACCCGAGCCTGCGTCTACACCGGTATCTGAGTCGTTGGCCGAAGAGTCGTTGACCGAGGCGGCGATGGACGAACGCGATGTTGCGGTCGACGATTTGTTCGCTCGCCTACGCGCCGCAAATGAGGTCCCGAAGGAAGCGCCGAAGCCGAAGCCGAAAGCGAAGGCTGCGAAGAAGACTGCGACGGAGTCTCCAACGGTCGACGCGCCGGCAGAGACGCAGCTGTCGGTCTTCCAACCGTCGCCCCAGGAGCCGCCAGCGAGTGTCGCGGCCGTCGACTCGCCGTTTGGTCGGCGCGACGCGCAACTCGCACCGCTTGTTGTCGCCGGGGCGCGCAACCTGAAGCGGGTGTTGGCCGATGAACAAAACGATGTGCTGCTGCGCTTGGGCCGTCGCGAAGCTGTGCGGTCACTTGAGGGCGTGTTACCCGCCGCGGCCGAACACGTTCAGCGTTACGCCGAGGCGATCACCGACGAACTGATGAGCGCAGCGATGGCTGGCGCTGCAGGAATCGACGATGGTTCCATCGAAGATCAACGCGCCGCGATAGACCGCGAAGCTGCGCTCGCGCCTGCAATCGAAGCCCTCGCCGTCGCTGTCGTCTCCCCGTTGCGCGAGCGGCTCGAGCGGTCGATCGCCGCCGCCGATGGCGACAACAGCGAGCTAGTCGGGCTCACGCGCACCGTCTATCGCGAGTGGAAGACGCGTCGCATCGACGAACACATCGACGATGTCGTACGCACGGCATTTGGCCGCGGGGCGTTTGCCGTACTGCGTGCTGGAACGCCGGTGTGTTGGGCCGTCGATCCGAGTGGTCCGAAGTGCCCAGATGCAGAGGACAACGCACTTGCAGGGCCGATTGGTGCGGGAAAGCCGTTCCCAACCGAGCACATTGCAGCGCCGGCGCACGAAGGGTGTCGCTGCATGCTGTTGCTCGCAGCCCGGTAACGTTCGGCGCGTGCGTAACTCCTCAGATCTACCTCGCCGCGTGCGTCGGCCGAGTCGCTTCAGCGATCGGGGCCGGTCGCTACTGATCATTGCCGCGGTGCTGCTGGTTGGCCTCTTGCTCTCCGCTCGTTTCCTGGCCGACTTCTATGTCGACTACCTGTGGCATAAGTCGGTTGGCCGCACCGATGTTTTCTGGGGAGTCTTCGGCGCCAAGCTGACGATGTTCGCAATGTTCGCCGGAACGTTCATCGCGATCGCGGTCATCAACCTGGTCATCGCCGATCGTCTGGCACCGAGCTCGTTCGCGGCGAATACGCATCCGCTTGTCGAACGATTTCACCAGTTCTTTGGGCATCGGTTGCGCACAGTGCGTTTCGGTATTGCGGTCATCGTCGGACTGCTCTTCGCCGCGCCGGCGATCAGCCGTTGGCAGGACTGGCTGATGTTCCGCAACAGCAAGTCGTTCGGCGTCAACGATCCGCGCTTCGGCAACGACGTCGGGTTCTATTTGTTCAAGTTGCCGTTCATCACGTTTGTGCTCGACTGGCTGTTTATCGCCGTTGCGTTCATCACGCTGCTGATCGTCGCGACGCACGTGTTGTCGGGTGGCATCGTTGTGCAGCCGCCGCGGCCAAAGGTGCGCCGCGCCACGAAGGCCCACATCGCCGTTCTGTTGGCGGTGCTCGCGGTACTGAAGGCTGGCGACTACTGGGTCACTCGCTACGAGCTCACCACCGCTAACCGCGGTGCTGTGCGTGGTGTGACGTATGCAGTCGACAACGCGCAACTTCCCGCTGTGTTGCTGTTGGCCTTGATCTCGTTGCTGACGGCGGCGTTGTTCCTCAGCACACTGAAGACCGAGAAGTGGAGGCCGGCAGTTGTGGCCTCCGCGTTGTGGGCCATCGTCGCCCTCGTCGGTGGCGTGATCTATCCCGCAACGATTCAGTCGCTGGTGGTCAACCCGAACCAGCGCGAGAAGGAAGCGCAGTACATCGCGTACAACATCGATGCCACGCGTTCTGCACTCGGTATCGCCGCTGTAACGGTCGAGCCGATCGAGTTCAGCACGCTGACGCGCACCGAGGTCAGCGCGAACCTGGCGGCGATCTCTGATGTGCGCAAGATCAAGCCCGACCAAAAGATGGTGACGCGCTTCCGCACCGACAAGGGCCAGCCGGGCCAAACGATCAACGACCTCGACCCCGACCGTTACATGGTTGATGGTGTGCTGCGTCAGGTCATCGTCGGCGCCAACGAACTCGACCTTGGCCAGGTGGGTAACAAGTCGTGGCAGGGCACGCACCTCATCAACACGCATGGTTGCGGCCTGGTGATGTCGTCGGCGAGCCAAGTCGAAGCCGATGGCAACCCTGCCTACCGCAACGACATCGTGCAACTCGACCGCCCCGAGTTGTACTTCAGCCCCGGCCTCGGTGGTTACTCGATCGTCAACACCTCGGTTGTCGAGACACCATGCCCGGGCGCCGACGATGCGGCCTATGAGGGCGACAATGGCGTGCCGTTGTCTTCGACGTTGCGCCGCTTCGCGTTCGCGCTTACCGAGTTGGATTACAACCTCATTGGTTCGAGTGCGATCACCGACGACTCGCAATTGCTGATGCTGCGCAACCCGCGCGCACGCGTGCAAGAGCTTGCGCCGTTTCTTTCGTTCGACGGCGACCCGTACCCGATAGCGATCGACGGCCGCGTGCTGTGGGTGATCGACGGCTACACAACCAGCAACCGCTACCCGTACGGACAGAACGCCGATCTCTCTCAGCTCGATTCCGGTGCAGGACTTGGCCACCCGTTGAACTACGTGCGTAACAGCGTGAAGGCTGTTGTCGACGCCTACGACGGCTCGGTCACGATGTACGTGAACGACGAGTCCGATCCAATTCTGCAGGTCTGGCGCTCGGTGTTCCCCGATCTGTTCACGCCGCGCAGCGAGATGCCCGAAGAGTTGGTGCAACACCTGCGCTACCCGGAAGAACTGTTCCGTCTGCAGACTGCGGCGTACGCGAAGTACCGCCTCGACGCCGCGGCCTTCTTCGACCGCGATGGTGCGTGGTCTGTTGCACTCGCCGCACCCGACCAGCCGCCGCAGGGTACCTCTGGCAATTCGAGCACCAATACCACTGTTGCGTCCGACACTGCTGAACAAGATGCTGGCACCGACAACTTCGCGACCGAGGCAACCGCCGACCGTTTCATTCCGTACTACGCGATGTTCCACGCCGACGGCACTGATGATTCGTCGTTCCGCATTTTCCGTCCGTACCAACCCTTCAGCGTGAAGAACGAGCGCAAAGAGTTGGTGTCGTACATGACGGCCACCCCCGACGGCCAACTCATCGCTTACGAAGTCTCTGGAGCGCTGCCGGAAGGCCCGTTTGTCGTAGGCGCCAACATCTCCACCGATCGCGAATTCGCGCCGAAGGTCACTGAGCTGGGGCTCGCCGGTTCGCGCGTCGTCTATGGCGACTTGCAGATGATTCCGATCGCAGACGGGTTGTTGTGGGCGCGGCCGGTCTACGTCGAGACCGAATCAGCTGATCAGCCGCAGGTCCGCCTGGTCGTTGCCTATTACAACGGCGAGGTTGGCTTCGGCGAATCATTGGGCGAAGCGCTGGGTCAGTTGTTCCCCGGACTTAACGTCGACCTTGGTGATGTCGTTGGCGTCGACGCGACTCCCACCGACCCCAACGCGCCACCCGACGACGCAACCGTCGCCGAACTATTAGCCGACGCGAACGACCTGTTCGACGAAGCAGAGCAAGCGCTGCAAGACGGCGACTTGGGCAAGTACCAAGAGAAAATCGAAGCCGCCAGGGAACTGATCCAGCGGGCGATCGACCTCCTCAACGAGTAAACCTCGGATTAGGACTTGGTGCGGCGGACGTGTTCAGCCAGCGTCGCCAGGTCTTGGCGGAAGGCGATTTCGTAGCGCGCTTGCTCGGCGGCGAGTTTGATCTGCGCCGCTTGCAACTCGGTGAGTAGCTCGGCGCTGATCGCACCCTTGCTGCCGTGACCATTTGCATTGCCGTGACCATTTGCATTGCCGTGACCAGTTCCGTCGGCGTGACCGTTCCCGTTGGCGTGTCCGTTGCCATTGCCGTTCGCGTGACCGTTGCCGTTTGCGTTTGTGTAGGCGCCGAAGCCGTCGATGTCGCGGCCGAGTTCGCTGACCTGATTGGTTAGCTCGGTGCTTACGGCGCTCATGCGATGCTCGATCGCCAGGAGTTGCTCGGCGGTCTGGCGCGCGCGTGTCTCGCTGGTCTCCATGCGCTCGGCTAACACTTCGACCCGATAGGTGAGTGCGCGCACGTCGTCGCGCAACACGTCGTCGATCGGCTCGGGAAGCGCGGGCGGTGGCGAATGCTTCGCCGGGTTCGAGAGTTCGCCGATGCGATCGCTGAGGCTGCTGAGCTGTGCGCCAACTTCTGCTTGCGCGGTGACCCGTGCGTTCAGTTGTGCCAGTTGGCCGGCGAGCGAGTCGATGGTGCTGACGCGTTCGCTGATGTCGTCGAGCCGCGCCGCCATTTCGGGGTCGGTGCCGCTAGCGACAGTGAGGATTGGCAGTGCGGCCGGTGGTTCGGCGATCTTCGCGGCCAAGTCGCCGATCAGCGCTTCGATTTCACCAAGCCGCATCGCGTCGGGAGCGGCGTCGATGCGCGCTTCGAGTTCGACCAGTCGAGTTGCATCGGCAACGGCATCGATGCGCGCCTCGAGTTCGACCAATCGACTCGCATCGGGTGCTGCTGCAATTCGCGTCATCAACTCGTCGACTCGCGCTCCCAGGCCAGGGTCGGGTTGTGCCGCGTGTTGCGCATCAACCATCGCAGTGAGCGCATCGAGACGTGCGACAAGCGTCGGATCGGGGCTGACGGGGCCGGTCGGACCGGCCAACGCCGGTGCGAAAACGCTGCGGAACGCGCCGCCTTGGGCTTCGAGCTGCGGACTGCTCGCCAGTGCGGCCGTTGCAGCAATCGCTTTCGCTGCGGCGCTCTCGGCTGTGGCCGACGCCGCGGCGGCCGCCGCGGCGACCGCACCTAGTTGTGCTTCGAACTCGGCGATGCGATGACGCACCTCGCCGTCGACACCGCTACCAGGTTCGTGCGGCCCGCGGGCCATGGCGTTTCCGGCATCGAGCGCGGCCAACCGAGTCTCGACGATCGCCTTCGACTGCTCGCTCGCCTCCAGCCGTGCGCGCAGATCGACCATTTCGAAGCGCAGCGCGATGAAATCGGCCGGGTCGACGACGCCGCGCACGAGGCCCTTCTGCGGCTTCGCCGGCTTGGGTTGCTTGCCGGGTTTCGGTGGCTTGCCCGCTTTGGGCGGCATCGGTGGGGCCGGTCGCGCTTGTGCCGCCGTCGGCGACTTTTTGCGGAACAGTCCCATGGGTTTCTCCACTGCAAATCAGGTCTTGGCA
>JAYVVU010000228.1:0-4022 GCA_043786755.1 Actinomycetota bacterium | reverse complement strand
CACCAAAGTGGCGAGGAGCCCGAACGCGCAGTACCACTCCATGCCCTTTGGCCAACCGGCGGCGACGCCACGGTCGATCATGTCGAAGTCGACGGCCAACATCATTGCCGCAAGGCCCGCAGCAGCGACGCTGAACAGAATGCCCAAGGCGCTCGACGACTGCAGGAACGGCACGCTGCCACCGGCCAAGTTGATGACGAACGAGACGAGGTAGAACGCCATCAGGCCCATCGTCGCCATGATCACGTTGCGCCGAAAGCGGTCGGTGACCTTGATGATCTTTGACTTGTAGAGAAACAACATCACGGCGAACACGGCCAAGGTTGCGCCGACGGCCTGCACGACGATGCCGTCGTAGGCGTCGTTGTAGACCTTCGAGATCGCACCGAGGAAGAAGCCTTCAGCGATCGCGTACACCGGGCCAAGCACCTTGGCGAAGGTTGGCTTGAAGCGCAGCACGATGGCGCACACGAAACCGAGCAACACGCCACCGATGGCCAGCGCCGGGAACTTGGCCTCTTGGCCTGGCGTCGCTTCGGTCATCGCCCAGCCCACGACGGCCGAGCCGAGCAGCAAAACCAACAGCACGCCGGTCGCCGTCGCCGTGCCGCTGACGGTCATCGTGCGCTCGGAGCTCCAACCGCTGATCGGACCGTCGGTGATCGGCGTGTTACGAGTGGACGGATCGGGTGCACCCCAGCCAGCGCGCGCTGCTGCAGTGACGGCCTTATCGGACATGAGCGGATTGGACATTGCTGCCTCCTACGGTATTGAGCGAAACGCTAACACCGGGTTAGCGCAGATCGTGGGCGCTCGGTGCGTCCCACAGATCGATGTTCGGCGGCGCGATCAACAGGCCGGTGCAACTCTTCGCCATGTCGATCATCCCCGGGCTGTCGAAGTGCGCCCGCTGTGCCTCCGGAGAATCCCACTTCTGGATGACCAGGTAACGACCGGGTTGCGCGACCGACGCACACAGGTCGACATTGCGACACCCGGCTTCCATCCGCGTCAGCACCACATACTTCGACAGCACAGCCAACAACGTGTCGGCGTCGGCGGCGTGGAACTGCATGGTCACGATGGTCAGCTCAATTTGGACATCTTGACCCTTGTGGAGACTGCTAGTGAATTCGTGCACGGGGGTTGTGGGGCTTGACGCAGTCGGTATCGTGACCAAATCACCGGGTGTAATGCCACCATGGCCAGCAAGTCACGAAGTAGTTGTTCAGTCTCAGCCTTGAGTCCAGGCCTTTGAATTACCTTTTATGGTAGGGAGCAAATTGTGGCGAAAGATCGCGTGGAACGGGACGAAGAAGACCTGGTCCGCCTGTATCTGACCGATATTGGCCAATACACACTGCTCACCAAGGACGACGAGGTTCGCCTCGCCAAGCAGATCGAAGCCGGAAAGCTCGCCAACGACGAGCTCTCCAACGCCAAGGGTCTGACCCCTGCCCGCAAGCGCGAACTGCGCCGTGCGGCGCGCGAGGGCGAAGACGCCGAGCGTGGCTTCGTGCAGAGCAACCTGCGACTGGTGGTGTCGATCGCCAAGAAGTATCAGGCATCCGGCCTGCCACTACTCGACCTGATCCAAGAGGGCAACCTCGGCCTGATGCACGCCGTCGAGAAGTTCGACTGGCGTAAGGGCTTCAAGTTCTCGACGTACGCAACGTGGTGGATTCGCCAGGCGATCACACGCGGTATCGCCAACACCGGTCGCACGATTCGTCTGCCAGTTCACGCTGGCGACACGCTCGCTCGTTTGCAGAAGGCGCGCAGCCGACTGGAACTGAAGATGGGTCGCCCGGCGACGCTCAGCGAGTTGGCCAAAGAAGTCGAAATGCCCGAAGACAAAGTCACCGAGGCATTGCGTTTCGCGGCCGAGCCGCTGTCGCTCAGCGAGCCGCTGCGCGAAGACGGCGACGCCGAACTCGGCGATGTGGTCGAAGACCGTTCGGCCGAGAGTCCGTTCGAGGTTGCAGCCACCGCGCTGCTACCCGAAGAAATCTCTCGCCTGCTCGCGCCGCTCGACGAGCGCGAACGCGAAATCTTGAAGCTGCGCTTCGGCCTCGATCGCGGCGAGCCGCGCACACTGGAAGAAGTCGGCGAACACTTCAATCTCACACGCGAGCGCATCCGCCAAATCGAGGCACGGGCAATGAGCAAGCTGCGTCATCCGTCTAGCGACACGGGTGCACGCGACCTTCTTGCCGTGTAATGGCCGTTCAGGTGCGGGTTGCGCAACCTGAAGACGCGGACGCCATCGCGGCGGCGCACATTGAGGGTTGGCGCGTCGGCTATCGCCACGTGTTCCCCACCGAGTACCTCGATGCTCCCGAATTCGCGTCGTCGCGACTCGATCGTTGGCGGGCATGGACGTGGAGCGAGTTCGCCGATTCGCAGCTGTTCGTCGTGTTGCTGCGCGATCGGGTCGTCGGCTTCGGCCATGTCGGCCCGGAACGGGTGACCAACGAGTGCGACCAAAGCGGCGCCGACGCCAATCCCGCGATCATCCAGCTCACGACCGTCGTTGGCCGTGGCGAGGTCTACGGGTTCTACCTGCACCCCGACGCCTGGGGTTCCGGCGCCGCCTCAGCGCTGATCGCCCGCTGCCACGAATACCTGCGCGACGAGGGGTTCTCGCAGGCCGTGTTGTGGGTGCTGCGCGACAACCCACGCGCCCGGGTGTTCTACGAGAAGTCGGGCTGGCATGCGACCGGCAGCGAGCTGATGTTCGAACCGCAGGACGCCGCGCCCGTCGCAGAAGTGCAATACGCCGTCCGCCTGTAACCGTTCAAGATCGCCCACCAATGTGGCGATATCAGTTCGCATGGAGTTCGTCGACCTAGTTCCTAATTCGCTGACCTTTCGCGTCGTCAACACTCTTGAGATCAAGGATGAGGCTGAGGTGCCGGAGGGTTACACCGGTCGTGTGCGCCGCTACGCCGACGGTTCGCTCGTCTACGTCGCGTGGTACCGCGACGGGCTGTTGCAGAACCCTGGCCGTTTGAACCCCGCGTATCGCCGTCTGCGCAGTGATGGCAAGGTCAAGTACGAGCTCTTCTACTCGCGTGGAATGCTCGACGATCCCGCCAGTGACGTACCGGCCGTGCGCGGCTACTACGCCGACGGGACGTTGCACTACGAAGAACATTACCGCGACGGCAAGCGCACTGACGCTGACAATGGTCAGCCGGCGATTCGTAAGTGGCGCCACGACGGAACCCTGCGCCACGAACTGCACTACCACGATGGACGACGTGGCATCGGACGTCCGCGTGCAATGCTCACTGCATGACAGCCAAATCGTCGACTGCAACGGCCGCCCCATCACTTCGACGCCGGCTGTGGTTTTGGTTCGAGCGGATGATGGCCCGCGGTGCTGGGCCGCTGGTCGCACTGCTTGCGCTCGTTACGCTTGTACTGATCGTCGTGTGCGCGACGATCGTCTTCGTCGGGGGCATCGTTAACCCCAATGGCCACCGCGGCTTTATCGAGGCCGGCTGGTCATCGCTGATGCGCACGTTCGACCCGGGAACCATGGGCGGCGACGAGAAGTGGTCACTGCGTAGCGTCAGTCTGGTTGCCACGCTCGGCGGACTGTTCATCGTTAGCGCGCTCATCGGTGTGATCACGACCGGCCTCGACGGCCGGTTGCAGGATCTGCGCCGCGGTCGCGGCTCGGTGGTCCTCAGCGGTCACACCTTGATCCTTGGCTGGTCGTCCGCTGTTGAGGCGATCGTCGCCGAATTGGCCGAGGCCAACAGCAACCAGCGTAAGTCTGCCGTAGTTGTGCTCGCCGACTTCCCCAAAGAGTCGATGGACGATGCACTCGCGACCGTGTCCAAGATCAACAAGGGGATGATCACGGTCACGCGCACCGGCGAAACGGCCAACATCGAGAACCTGCGCACCGTCGGTGTCGAGAACGCCAAGTCGGTGATTGTGGTGTCCGGCGAGCAGTCGGACGATGCCGACCCGGATGCCGTGCGCACCACGCTCGCCGTCTTGAACGCGAC
>JAYVVU010000227.1:0-4024 GCA_043786755.1 Actinomycetota bacterium | reverse complement strand
AACTTTCCGACCAGACCAAGCCCCGTACGCGTATCCAGCACCCGCGTCGGTGTCACCGCCACAAACTCCGAAGGCGGCGTCGCAGCATGAAGCACATAGAGACCGCCACCGCCAACGGCCACGGCCACTGCGGCACCAATCGCCGCCCACCGACTCCGCCACAATCCGTGACGACCGCATGCACATTTCTGATCCCGAAGTACGCGCATCCCGACTACTCCATCTCCTCGTTAGCGACAACTTGCCCCGTGCGCCCACCACAAACTACTCCGACGGGAGGCGTCGACTTCCACAGACACTGCGGCACCCATCACAAATGGGCAGCGGTAGTCCCCGCGCTGACGTGGACGGTTACGTCGGCCAACCGACCAGTCTTGGCCAGCACTCGATCGCGAACCCTCGTCCCGCGGTGACGTCTAACCGACTGCCTTCGGAGGTTCCATTACAGTGCGTTGATGAACCTTGCAACGACACCTGGATCCACTGCGCCGTCGCGAGCGGTTTGGGAACTCGTCCTGCGAGCCTCCAAGGCGTAGTCCAATCAGGATTCGGATGGAATGGCGGCCTGCTATGAGGAGACGGCATCGCTCACGATCAACGGGGGAACTCCGTCAACGGGACGAGCAGAGTTGGCCGCAACCGCGCGCAGTTACATGGATGCTTTCCCGGACCTGGGTTTGTGGACCAATGCCTTCAATCCACCTTCGCAGGTATCCGTGTTACACCCCGTTGCGATGATGTGGCTATGTCAACGCTTGTGATCTCCTGTGATTCGTGCACAATGTGCGGCACTGCGACGTGTGCCGACTGTGTCGTCACCCATCTGCTGTCGCCGGCCTTGCGCGAGCGGATGACGTTCGATGCGGCCGAACTTCGTGCCGTGGAACTGCTCGCAGCGGCCGGACTGGTGCCTACGCTGCGTCATCGTGAGGCCCACTAATCCACCACCGCCGACCGCCGATGCGGCGTACCTGGCCGAACTAGCTCGTCTCACCGAACCGTTCGGTATCACCCACACAGGCGTGGCCCCGGCCGGTGTGCTGACTCGAGCCCGCGTCGCGATCGACGACCGCTTGCAGCGCGGCCTCACCGACGGAATGCAGTTCACGTTCCGGAACCCGACGAGATCTACCGACCCGCAACGTGCTGTGCCGGATGCGAAGGCCGTGTTCGTTGCCGCCAGGCCGTACCTGCTGGCCGACGTCGATCGCCCGCAAGGAGCGCAGGCCCGCGTTGCTCGCTACGCATGGGCCGACCATTACGCGCCACTGCGCAGCGCTTTGCGCACCGTCGCTCGTCGCTTGCGCGCCGATGGCTTCCGCGCGGTCGCCTTTGTTGACGACAACTCGCTGGTCGATCGCGAGGTCGCGCACCTCGCTGGCATCGGTTGGTTCGGCAAGAACGCGAACCTGTTGTTGCCAGGTGCTGGCAGTTGGTTCGTGCTGGGCAGTGTGGTGACGACAGCTCCATTACCGCTGCAGTCACAGCCTGTCGCCGACGGCTGCGGTGCGTGTCGGCGGTGCATCGACGCCTGCCCGACCGGAGCCATCATCGAACCCGGAGTCGTCGATGCCGCCCGCTGCCTCGCGTGGGTGCTGCAAAAGCCAGGCTCGATTCCGATTGAGTTGCGCGAGCTCGTCGGCGATCGCATCTACGGCTGCGACGACTGCCAAGAGGTGTGCCCGCCGACGGTGCGCTTCGGCCCAACCAATCGCGCAACAGCACCGGCGGGCAAGTCGCGCGCGTGGATGTCGGTGCTTGCACTGCTGCGCGGCTCTGACGCTGAACTGCTCGCGCAATGGAGCCCGTGGTATCTCGCCGACCGCGACCCGCGCTGGATTCGACGCAATGCTCTCGTCGTCTTGGGCAACGTCGGCGACGCGGCCGACGGCGACGTGCAAGATGCCGTGCGTGAGTATTTGGGGCACGACGATCCACTGCTGCGTGAGCACGCCGAGTGGGCGGCGCGGCGACTCGGATTGCACGCGGTAAGCACATGAAGCATTTACTGGTCACTAACGACTTCCCGCCCAAGATCGGCGGCATTCAGTCGCTGCTTTGGGAATGGTGGCGACGACTGCCGCCCGATTCATTCGCAGTTCTCACCAGCCCATACAAAGGTGCTGCGGAGTTCGACGCGGCCCAGGCGTTTCACATCGAGCGCACTCGCGAGCAAGTGTTGCTGCCGCATCCGTGGATGGTGCGCCGCATCGATGCGATGGCGCGCGCGGTCAATGCCGATCTCATCGTGCTCGATCCCGCGCTACCGCTTGGCCTGGTCGGGCCTTCGTTGCAGCTGCCTTACGACGTCGTGGTGCACGGCGCGGAGGTGACGGTGCCCGGTCGGCTTCCGCTCAGCAAGCAAACGCTTTCATACGTCCTTCGTCGGGCGCGCCACGTCGTCGCGGCTGGCGGATATCCGGCGAGCGAGGCCGAACACGCGGCCGGCCGCTCGTTGCCGATCACGGTCGTGCCACCGGGAGTCGACACCGATCGCTTTCGTCCGCTCACGCAAGCGCTGCGATCGGCGGCCCGTGCACAGTTCGGCTTTGCCGACGACGCCGAGGTCGTCGTCAGCATCAGTCGCCTCGTGCCGCGCAAAGGATTCGACACAGCGATTCGTGCCGCTGCGCAGCTGCGCGCCTCGCGGCCGAAGCTGGTGCTCGCGATTTCCGGTAGCGGACGCGACGAGAAGCGACTCCGCGACCTCGCCGCATCGCTCAACGCACCGGTTGTCTTTCTCGGCCGAGTGAGCAACGACGATCTGCCGCTGCTCTACGGCTGTGCCGATGTATGTGCGATGTTGTGCCGCAACCGGTGGGCCGGTTTGGAGCAGGAAGGCTTCGGCATCGTGTTCCTCGAAGCAGCTGCCTGCGGCGTGCCTCAGATCGCCGGCGACTCGGGTGGTGCCGCGGAGGCAGTCGACGACGGCAATACCGGCATCGTCGTTCGCGATCCCGACGATCCACGGGCAGTTGCTGCCGCGTTTGAGCAATTGCTCGACGACCCGGAGCGCGCACGCGCGATGGGGATTGCCGGACGGGAACGGGCCGTGCGCGAGTTTTCCTACGACGTGCTCGCGCATCGCCTGGGTGTGTCGCTCGGTGCGCTGATTGACTGACGCCGTGAACTCACGAGTGGTGCGTGCCGATCTGTTTGGAACCGGTGCTTTCATCGTCGCGTTGGCTATTGCCGTCCCGTTGCGAACCGAGCGTTGGGCGCAGGTGCTGGTCGCAGTTATCTCGGTCGCGCTGTTCGCCGTCGGCGTCGGCTCGTCGCTGTGGGCGTACGCGGCGGCGCTCGAACGGTCTCGAGTCCAGGAAGTCGGCGTCGCCAACCTTTATCTTCTGACCGGCACGACTGCGCCGCAGCCTGTCAAACGCGCGCTGCTGGCGTCATTGGCCGTGCAGGTGGTCGCTTCCTTTGGCGCCGCGAGCGTCGGCGTGGTCGGACTCGACGACAGCCAATTGAACGCCTTGGCGTTCGCCGTCCTGGTGCCGATGTTCGGGATTGGCATGAACGGGGTGTGGGCGGCAAGGTACGGTTCGTATGGGCCGCGGGTCAATCCGACGGCGAAACCGTCCAATCGCAAGATCGACCAACCGTAAAGTCGGCCGACCGTAAAGATCAGGTAGAACATCTCCATGGCAGAAAAGGCCTCACAGACAATCACCATCGCCGCGCCACCCGAGCGCGTGTGGGCAATCGCTTCCGAGTTCGAGCGTTACCCCGATTGGGCCAAGGACGTGAAAGACGTGATTGTGCGCGGTCGCGACGGCGATGGCCGCCCCGATCAGGTCGAGTACCGGGCCTCGGCGCTTGGCCGCAGCACTCACTACACGCTGAGCTACGACTACTCGCAGGCGCCGAACGTGCTGGCATGGCACATGGTGCGCGGCGACATCATGCGCACGATCGATGGCGCTTATCACTTCTCGCCAGCGGCCAACGGCGGAACCGAAGTGCGTTACGACTTAGCCATCGAGCTGGTCGTCCCGCTGCCGGGCTTCGTCAAGCGGCGCGC
>JAYVVU010000226.1:0-4026 GCA_043786755.1 Actinomycetota bacterium | reverse complement strand
AGCTGACCGCAACGCGCTGTTCTACGGCAACGCGGCCAGGCACTACGGAGTGCCGCTCGCCGAGTTGGAGCTAGCGGGGTAACTCGTGGTTCATCGGCTCGCCTGCTAGATACAGCGCGAGGTTGCTGAGGAAGATCTCCACAACCGCCTTCGGACCGCCATAACTGGAGCCAGCGTTGTGCGGTGTGATGATGACGTTCGGTAGATCCCACAGCGGGTCGGTCGCGGGTAGCGGTTCCGTATCGAACACGTCGAGCGCGGCGCCACCAATGCGACCCGCTGCCAACGCTTCCGTAAGCGCGGCTTGGTCGACGAGCCCGCCACGAGCGACGTTGATCAGCAGTGCGTTCGCGGGCATGCGATCGATCACACTTCGCGAAATGATGCCGCGCGTGTCGTCATTGATCGGCAGAGCGATCA
Organism: Actinomycetota bacterium; assembly: GCA_043786755.1. Classification (GTDB taxonomy): domain Bacteria; phylum Actinomycetota; class Acidimicrobiia; order Acidimicrobiales; family Ilumatobacteraceae; genus UBA668. The sequence continues at coordinate 3,606 of JAYVVU010000226.1, read as the reverse complement.
CCAGCACGTCGTGCTCTGCCGCGATGTCGGCGATGTCGGCGATCGTGCGAGTCGGGCACGGCTCGTCGCCGCGAACACGTTGGCGAACGATCGTTGGGCGCAGGCCGTACGCGAGTGCGAGGTGTGTGATGCGCTGCCCGATTGGTCCGTAACCGACGACAGCGATCGTGCGGCCTTCCAGTTCGGCCCACTCGTGCCACTCGAAGCGATGCTCGGCCTGCGCTTGCACGATCCCTCGGACATCGCGCGTCAGACCGTGCAGCACCATGAACACGGATTCTGCGATCGCGTTGGCCGACGCTCCAGCCGATCGGCTGACGCGTACGCGGCGTGCGCGCAACGTGTCGAAGATCGGGCCTTCTGTTCCTGCTGAGAAAATGTGAAACCAGTCGATGTTTGGCGCGGCCGTGACGGCATCCATAAATGGTTGCGCCAGCTTCGGCCAGGTGTCCTTCGACATGAACGCGATCGTGATGCGTGCCAGATCCTCCGGCGACACGTCTCCCGAAGCGCCAAGGGTCACGACGTCGATGCCGGGCGCGTCCTCGGCAAGTCGCTGGCCGTATTCGCTGACGAATTGCTCGGTGCAGAACAGGACGTGCTTCATCCGGCGCTCGACTGTTACTTGCGCGATCCGATGTCGACGTAGATGTTCTTGTCCTGCAAGAACTCCTTCACGCCGACGAGGCCTCCCTCGCGGCCGTAGCCGCTGTGCTTCATACCGCCGAACGGAGCGCTGGGCGGCATCGGCGCGAACGCGTTGATACCGACAGAACCGACCTTCAACTGGTGGGCGACGCGATGGGCGCGGCCAATGTCGCGCGTAAACACCAAGCCGCCGAGGCCGTAGAGCGAATCGTTGGCGAGGCGCACCGCTTCGTCCTCATCGGTGAACGGCACCAAGCTGAGCACCGGACCAAACACTTCGTCCTGCGCGATCGGCGATGCGTTATCGACGCGACCGAACACTGTCGGCGCAACGAAGAAGCCGGAAGCCAGATCGCCTTCCAGACGATTGCCGCCGGTGAGTAGCGCGCCATCGCCACGCTGGCGAGCACCTTCGACCATGCCGAGAATGCGCTCGAGCGAGACCCTTGTGATGACCGGTCCGGCTTGCACGCCGGCATCGAATGGCCGTCCAACGGACAAACCCGATGCGGCAGCGACAACACGCTTCTCGACTTCGTCGTACACACCGTTTTGAATCAGCAGTCGTGTTGGTAGCACGCAACCCTGACCGCTCATCCCTCCGAGCGCGGAGAAGATCGTGGTCATCACCGCGGCATCAAGGTCGCCGTCGTCGAAGATGATGTTCGCCGACTTGCCGCCGAGCTCCAGAATCACCGGCGTCAGGTTGGCCGCTGCGCCGCGCAAGACGTGACGCGCCGTTGCGGTGCCGCCTGTGAAGCTGATCTTGTGCACGCCCGCATGCGCTACCAGCGCTTCGCCAGCTGCAACTCCACCGGGAACGACATTCAACACACCGGGCGGGATACCAGCCTCGAGGGCGAGCTCGCCGAAACGCAGCGGCGCCAGCGTCGCCAACTCGGAAGGCTTCAGCACGACGCAGTTGCCAGCGACAAGCGCGGGCACGACCTTCATCGCGACCGACACGACGCCACCGTTCCACGGCGTCAGCGCAGCGACCGTGCCGTATGGCTCGGGGATCGTGTAGTCGAGCACGGTCGCACCAAGCGGAATGGTGGTGCCTTCGAGCTTGTCGACCCAGCCGGCGAAGTACCGGATGTACTCGACGGCCATGTTGAGGCCCTTGCCCTGCTTCTTCGGCGCACCCAGTTCGAGCGAGCGCAAGATCGAGAGTTCCTCGTGGTGCTCGTCGAGCTTGTCGGCAAGCGCCATGATCAGGTCGCGACGCTTCGTCGGCGCTAACGCGCGCCAGCTTGCTTCCGCGTCGTTGGCGGCGCGCACCGCGGCGTCGATCTCGGTCGCGCCAGCCAACGTGACTGGCGCGAGAACCTCACCCGTCGATGGATCGATTTGCTCGAACACACCGGCATCGGTGCGCTCGACGCGACCGTCGCCGATTAACAGCGAACCTTTGGGTAGCTCGATTCCGTGTGTCGTCACGAACTTGTGCTGGCGAAATCGCCTTCTGCCGACCAGCATCCGCAATCGGTGGACCACGTGATGGTTCGCACCTGATGCACACCGGCGTGATCGTCGGGGGTGTAGGTGAGCGGGCCCCACCACGCCAGCTCGAGGTCGGTGATCATCTCGTAGCCCGCGACCAGGCTCTCGGCCGTTGGGTTTGGCCCGGCGTTCTTCAAGCCTTCGAGCAGAATGGAGAACAGGTCGCAGGTGAACAGCAACTGGCCGGTGGCGGCGCTCGCCGGCACCGACACGTCGACATCTTCGCCGGAGTACGACTCGTAGTTGTCGATGCAGGTCTGCGCAGCATCGTTGAACGGAATGCCGGCAGCCAGCTCGCCGACTCGGCTAAACGTCATCGCCTGCACGCCATTAATCAGCTCCTGCGGCAGCGCGTCGGTTGCAACGTCGTTCAACTGACTCGCCCACTCAAACCACCGCAGGTCAGGGTTGTAGCCCTGTTGTTCGGAGATCGCAAGGAAGCTGGTCACGCTGCTGGTGCCGACCATCAGGATCGGGAAGTCAACGCCATCGTCGACGAACTTCTGCACAACGATTGCATCTTGCGGGCTGCCGATGCCTTCACCATCAGACGGCAGATCGGATGCGATATCAACGCCGAGCTCGGTGAGTGCGGCCTTCAGGTCGTCGGCTGCTTCTTCCGAGCGCGTGTCCCAGTAGATGCCGACGTGCTTGCCCTCAAGCGCGCCCGCTGCATTGGCCCACGCGACGAAGTTCAACATGGCCTGCGACTCGGTGGGCTGCACCGAGAACAACCACGGTGCGCCACGTTCGTAAGCCGATGTCGACATGCCCTGCGAAGAGATCGTCGGAATTCCAAAGCGCTCGGCAAGACATTGCGAGCCAACTCCAAAGTCGCGACTAGCGATCACCGCGAACACGTGCTCGTCCTGGGCCAGTTTGTTGCAAGCGCCCAGGATGTCTTCCGGGCTCAGCGTGTTGAATTTGGCGAACACCAACTCGATCTCGATGCCTGGCGGCAGCAGACCATCGCGGCGCCACGATTCGAGCACGGCCTGAGCCTGTAGCTCGATGTCGCCGAGGGAGAACTTCTTGCTGAGGATCGCGAACGCCGACACGTCTTGGTAGGCGTAACCAATCTTCAGAGTGACGGTTTCCCCGGACGGAACCGTGGTGTCGGCCGAACTGTCGTCGGTGGCCGTCGTGGTATCAGTGGCGTTGGCCGCATCGGTCGACTTGGTGTCATCGCCGCTGTCGCTGCACGCGACCGCCATCAGCGAGACAACCATCAATGCTGCAATCCTGGACTTGCGCTTCACGATCAACCCCCGTTGAATAATTCAGTAGCCCGAATCTAGCACCAGCCGATGAACCGCAGAAAGCGAAAGGCCGCCGGTCACGTCAGCGAACTGACGCGGCCGGCGGCCCAACTAGTTATTGCTGAACGACTCAGCCGCCACCCATGGAAACAAACGCTGCCCAGATGTCGGACGAGATCTTCCAAACGCCGTTCTC
>JAYVVU010000225.1:0-4044 GCA_043786755.1 Actinomycetota bacterium | reverse complement strand
TTAGCTCCGCTGGATGCACCCATTCGCCTGCTGGATACGCGCGTCGGGGGCCAGACCGTCGACACGCTGCACGCGGGCGTCGGACGACTGGCGGCGGGAGCGACTTACCAGTTGCCGGTGCTGCGCAACACTATCCCTGGTACGGCCACCGCTGTCATGCTCAACGTGACCGCTGTCAACCCGAGTTCCGGTGGCTACCTCACCGTGTTCCCGTGTGGTTCATCGCAACCGAACGCCTCGAACCTGAACTTCCAAGCCGGTGATGTGATTCCCAACTCGGTGCTCGCAAAGGTGGGCACCGGGGCTGGCGCGGGCAAGGTGTGCATCTTTAGCTCTGCTGCGGTCGACTTACTTGTTGATGCGAGCGGCTACTTCATTTAGCAATCGCCAGATACGCTCGCGGGATGACTGTGACGAGGTGGCCACTCTGCGCGTTAATGCTTTCGGCGAGCTTCATAACCGCCACCCCCGCTAGCGCGTCGTCGCCGACGCCGCCGGAGCCCAGAGTTGAGTGGGTGCAAACCAGCGACGACTCGGTGATGGATGCCGAGTCCTTCGACGCTGCCAACGAAGCCCAATCTGCGGAGCAGACATCGCCCACCGGCTTGGAGCAAGCGGTCACGCTTGATGACGGCTTCCACGTCTTCAGCCTGCGCAGTTACGGCGACTACACGATCAAGCTCGTCGCCACCGGCGAGGGCAACATCGAGAACTACCGCACTGAAGCGCTGAACATGGCCAACGCGGTCAATGCCCAGTTCGGAGTCAGCATGAGTGTCGCCGCGGGCACTATCCCCGCGCCTTCCAATCTGAGCCAACCCGTCGTGCCCAACGGTGAGATCTGGCTCATGATCACTGCGAGCAGTCCTTGCGGGACGCTCGGCGGCAGCAGGCTCGGTTGCGGAGGGGTGCGCGCCTCGACACTCGTCGAAGGTGAAATTCGCTTCAGTTCCGGCGCGGTATGGCTCAGCCCGAACCTTCCGCCTTCGTGCGATCAGCCAGTGGTCAGTCACGAGATTGGTCACGCAGTCGGACTCAACCACTTCGACGATCTGTATCTGGGTCAGACACAGATCATGGCGGCGTCGACTTCCTGTACCACCCCGACGCTCCCGCAGGCTGGCGACCTCAACGGAATCCGTTGGTTGTCCGAGCCGGTACCGAGCAACGACACCGTCGCCACCGCGGCAGCGGTGTGCCCCGGCGACTCGAGTGTCTCGGCGCACACGTGGTTCGCGACGAAACAAGCGGACGAACCGACACGCACAGGCTCAACTGCGCGGCGATCGGTGTGGTATCGCTTTGTGCCGCGGGCGGAACAAATCGGTGGCTCGGCAACGATCAGTACTACGAACGACGGCGTCGACGACTTCGACACGGTGCTAGAGGTGTACACCGGCGCGACACCATTGGTGTCGATTGCAAATGACAACGACAGTGGCCCGGGCAACCTGAGCCTGGTGACGATCCCCGTCCTTGCGGCGCAGACGTATTGGGTCGTCGTCGATGGATTTGGGGGCGTCGGGCTCGGTCGCGGCGAAACGGATGTTGTCTTCAATCTGCCCGACCTTCTCACCACGCCGTTCGTCCCGCTCTGCGCGCCCGCGCGCGTGTTGGACACTCGCCCCTCAGGGCAGACAGTGGACGGTCTGCATCGGGCCGTCGGGCCGATCGCCGCCAACACGATGTATCAACTTCCGATCGCAGGTCGAGCCGGTGTTCCGCCGACCGCATCGTCGGTCGTGCTGAACGTCACGGCGGTTGCGCCCGCGGGTGGTGGTTACGTGACGGTGTTTCCGTGTGGTGAGTCGCTGCCGAATGCATCGAACCTGAACTTCGCTGCAGGCGACGTGATTCCGAACTCGGTGTTCGCAAAAGTCGGCGCCGCCGGGAGCGTTTGTCTGTTCGTGTCGACGACGACAAATCTGCTCGTCGACGTCAGTGGCTTCTTTCCAAACACCGACGTCTTCAGTCCGTTGACTGTGCCGGGGCGACTGCTTGATACGCGTCTCGGCGGTCAAACGGTCGACCATCAGCACGAGGGCGTCGGTCGCCTCACCGCGAATGTTCCTTACACATTGCCTGTCGCCGGCCGCGCAACAGTTCCGGCCGGCGCCGGGCTGGCACCCGAAGCGGTTTTGAACATCACTGCTGTGCAGCCCACTACCGACGGATACCTGACTGCGTACGCGTGTGGTCAGCCGATTCCGATTGCGTCGAACTTGAACTTCGTCGCGGGCGACATCATTCCGAACTTGGTTGTGACACAACTGGGCAGCGGTTCGGTGTGCCTGTTCAGTTCGACGGGAACCGATCTGTTGGTCGACGTCATCGGCTACATGAAGCCGGTGTCGGCAGTCGAGTCGCTGCCGGCGTCGCGCCGAATGCTCGATACGCGTCCGACGGGCACCACGTACGACGGGCTGCACCAGCGCGTCGGTCGTATTGCGGCGGGAGCCACCTACGAGCTGCCGATTGCAGGGCGCGATGCAGTCCCCGCTGGGGTTATCGCAGTCGTGCTGAACGTAACCGTCGTGTCGCCGAGTGGGAGTGGATTCATCTCCGTGTTCCCGTGTGGCCAGAATCAACCGAACGCGTCGAACCTGAACTTCTCGGAAGGTGAGGTCATTCCGAACTTGGTGATTGCAGGCGTAGGAACGGGCGGACGAGTTTGTTTCTTCACGTCTGCTGACACCGACCTGTTGGTCGATGTCAGCGCGTGGTTCCCCTGAGTCGGACGTTTCGCCCCGCCCTGTTAACTTTGGCCCCCATGTTGCCCGCGACGCTCGGGCTCGAGACGGGCACACGTTTTCGACCGGAAGTAGAAGGCCTGCGTGCAGTCGCCGTTGTGTTGGTGCTGCTGTACCACGCCAAGTTGGGCGGAATGTCTGGCGGCTACATCGGCGTCGACGTCTTCTTTGTCCTATCGGGCTTCCTGATTACATCGCTCTTGATGCGGGAGCTGGCGACGACCGGCACTGTCTCGCTCGCAGCGTTCTGGGCGCGACGTGCGCGCCGACTACTGCCTGCTTCGGGATTGGTTGTCATTGCGACGCTGATCGCCGGTCGTTTGATGCTGGATGGGCTGTCGCAAGGCGACCTCGCCCACGACGTCATTGCCGCGTGCGCGTTTGTCGCCAACTTCCGCTTCTTGAAAGTTGGCACCGACTACCTCGCGGAAGGGCAGGCCACGTCGCCGCTACTGCATTTCTGGTCGCTGGCGGTGGAAGAGCAGTACTACCTGGTGTGGCCCGGGTTGATGTTGCTGCTGGTGCGCTACGCGCGGCTCGCGCGCCGTTCGTTGATTGCGGTGCTCGGGCTGATGTGGGTTGTGTCGTTGGTTCTTTGTGTGCGAGCTACTCACGACGATCCGATGTGGGCGTTCTTTATGTTGCCGGCGCGTGCGTGGGAGTTGCTGAGCGGCGCGCTGATCGCAGTCGTCGGTGGAACGCTGTGGAAGCGCGCCGAGCACGCGCGCGCGTTGCTCGGGTGTCTTGGACTTGGTGCGATCATCGGAGCCGCGTTGGCTTACGACAACACGACACCATTCCCTGGATGGGCGGCGCTCGTGCCCGTACTTGCCACCGTTGCTGTCATCAACGCTGGCGTTACCCCCGGTGGCCCTGGGTTGCTCTTGCGCACGCGACCGATGCTGTGGATCGGTGCGCGCTCGTACGCGATTTACCTGTGGCACTTTCCGATGTTGCTGCTAGCCGAGGCGCGCTACGGCGCACTCAACGCACCCACGCGAGTTGGCCTGCTGGTCGGCTCCCTCGTACTAGCGGCGATCAGTTACCGCCTGCTTGAAGTACCAGTTCGCTTCGCTCCGCGATTGGTCGCTAGCCCGAGTCGCAGTTTGGTGATGGGCGCTTGCATCGCGTTGGCGGGTGTAGCTGGCGCGGCGCTGATGCTGCACAATCCACCGAGCTTGGCGACCGACGAGGTCGCGGTGGTCCCGACATTCGCGACGCTGCCATCCACGACGGCGGTCACCTTGCCGTCTGCGACTTCGACTATTCCCGCGCCGCCCACGACGATGCTGCG
>JAYVVU010000224.1:0-4058 GCA_043786755.1 Actinomycetota bacterium | reverse complement strand
CGCCACGGCCGTCGCGCGGTCCACGACTCGGGTCGACTGACGGAGTCGACCATTGCTGCGAGAACCACCGCGAACAACGCGGGCAGCGCAACGAACATTCCGATCGCCAACCACTTCGGCTTGAGCACCGTGAAGTCGATGCCGTCGGAATGCACCAGCATCGAGCCAGCTACAGCGCCCGCCCCCAACGCAAGCGTCAGGCGGCGGAACCAATGCGGGCCGATCAACCACGGCTTCACCACGCGGTAGGTCGCGAACCCGATGAGGCCGACGATTGCGCCGAGCACCATCAAGTTGTAGGTGCCCGCCAACGTGACTTTTCCGATGGTGAAGTCGTCGTCGCTCTGTAGACCGTTCACCCGGTCAGGCGAAGTCACGCGCAACAGCCCCATGCCGATTCTGCTGAGCAGCCCCGCGACGATTGCGCCGGTGGTAATGCCCGCGACGATGACCACGCGCATGCGCTCGAGGACGCAGTCGCGCCAGGCCCGAGTGGAATCCTTCATGGCCGAGTCACGATGCTCTCAAAGAAGTGCCAGCTCTCGAGCGTGGCGTCGATCTCGTCAGTTGTTGACTGATCGCTCGGTGCGCCCGGCCACGAGTGGCCGTTGTTGGCTTCGAATGCGTAGAGCGTCATGGGAACACCGTCCTCACAGTTCAGGTAGTCGTAGCGTGTCACGTCTTGCGAGAACTCGGTGACGGTGGGTTCGGCATCGCACCCGAACTGTGTTGCGAAGGCAGCGAATGCGTCGAACGAGCCGAGCGCCAACACATTCTCGCGCAATTCCGGATAGACGGTTTCACCGGCAGTTTCAAAGGGCACCACTGGGTCAGTGATACCTGCGAAGGCGATGTACGGCACGGCCCTGGAGGGCTCGCATGACTCGGGGTGATACAGCCCGGCGACGGAGCCGGCGCCAGCCAAGCGATCGGCGAGTTCGCAAACCATCGCCGAAGTGAAGAGGCCACCGTTGGACATTCCGATGGAGAAGATGTAACTCGCGTCGGCACACCAATTGGCGATCAGCTCGTCGATGAGCGCGTTGGCGAAAGCGAGATCGTCGACGGCTGGACTCTCCAATCCATCGACCAACTCCCATCCGGTGCCCTGCTCAAGCACGGGCACGCCGTCCAAGCGAGTACCCGTCGGATGGACGACGATGAAACCCTCTTGCTCGGCGAGCGCCTCGTATTCGGTGTACCCCGCTTGTTGCTCGCCATTCGCGCCATTCGCATGCCAGTTGAGCACGACCGGCAACACGCCCGTGCCGGTCGGCACGGGCGGGACGTAGATGCGCACGTCGTGCGTCGCCCCACCCGCCGTCAGCGTTGTGTTGGTAATGCCAGTTGACAGACCACTGCAGTCGGTGGTGGGCGTGGTCGTGCTCGTTGGCGTGGGGGTGACGGGGGGTGTCGGCGATTCCGCAGAATCGTTGGCGCACGCGCCGAGGCTGGCCACTGCCAGCCCGAGAAGCAACGAAACATGCACCGGCGCCATGAACTAACAGACGTTGCCGGCGCCTACGCGGGTGACACCGCCTGGGACCGCCGCTACTTCAGTTCGACCTCGATGAAGGCGTACTCGAATTCGTTGGCGTTGATGACGTTGTGCTCGATTCCGGCAAGCCGCGTGTACGCCACGCCGTGATGCAATACGGACGCCGCTGTTTCACCGTCGGCTGTTTCGATGCGCAACACACCGTCCGCCAACGGCACGACCACGTAGTCGTACTGGTGACGATGCCATCCAGTTTCAGCACCGGGCGCGAATCGCCATTCGGTGACGATCATTCTGTCGTTGTCTGCCTGCACTGTCGCTACCGCTGCTGTCATCAGGCGACCGTACCGCGCCAGCATGATTAGGCTCGCCGAAATGCCGACGGTTTCGTTCACCGCCAACCTGCGCCGTCACGTCGACTGCCCGGCGGCGACTGTGGAGGGTGCGACGGTGGCTGAATGTTTGGCGGCGTACTTCGAAGTTCACCCGCAGGTGCGTTCGTACGTGCTCGACGAGCAAGCCCGCGTCCGCCGACATGTCGCCGTCTTTGTAGGGTCCGAACAGTTGGCCGACCCGGCCACGCAATCTGATCCAGTCGATTCATCGACGCAGATCACCGTGATGCAAGCACTTTCAGGAGGATGACGATGACGTTGTTGGTGGGTACTCGCAAAGGACTGTTCACGCTCGAACGCGGTCGCAAGGGCTGGCAAATCGACGGCACCGATTTTCTCGGTGAGCCCATCAGTTCGGCAGTCGTCGGCCACGACGGTGCTACCTACGCTGCGCTCGGCACGGGCCACTTCGGTTCGCACCTGTGGCGACGCGATCCCGGCAGCAAGTTTGTCGAGGTTGGCGCACCTGCCTTCCCCGAGCGGCCGGCCGATGCCGCCGACGTTTCGCCAATGACCAAGGCACCGTGGCCGTGGACCGTGCAGATGATGTGGACGTTGGAGAACGGACCAACTGTGCGACCCCACGAATTGTGGTGCGGCACTATTCCGGGCGGATTGTTCCGCTCGCACGATCGCGGTGCGTCATGGGAACTGGTGCGTTCGCTGTGGGATATGCCCGAGCGCACACAATGGTCTGGCGGCGGCTACGACTGGCCGGGCATCCACAGCATCAGTCTCGATCCGCGTTCGCCGAACACGATGTTGCTCGCCGTCTCGTGTGGCGGCGCATGGATAACCGACGATGCCGGCGAAACGTGGGCGCCGACGCGCGGTATGCGAAATGAATACATGCCGCCGGGCGAGGAGTACACGCCCGTCACACAAGACCCGCACCGTGTCGCTCGTTGCGCGGCTGCGCCCGACGTGGTGTGGAACCAGCACCACAACGGCTGCTTCCGTTCCGTCGACGGCGGACGCACTTGGACCGAGATCGTCGAGCGTGCACCGTCGGTGTTCGGGTTCGCGGTCGCCGCCCATCCGACTGATCCGAACACGGCGTGGTTCGCTCCCGCGGTCAAGGACGAGATGCGAATTCCGGTCGACGGCAAGTTGGTCGTTACTCGCACGACCGATGGCGGCAAGAGCTTCGAGAGCTTCGGCAACGGTCTGCCATCCGAGCACGCTTACGACCTGATCTACCGACACTCGCTCGAAGTCGATTCCACGGGCGAAGTGCTCGTGATGGGCTCGACCACCGGCTCGCTATGGATCAGCGAAGACTCAGGAGAGCACTGGGACAGCGTCGCGCCGAATCTGCCGCCGATTCACTTCACCCGCTTCGTGTGAATGAAAGTGGTGAGTAGCTAAGCGCCTACCCGCGACAGCAAGCGGCGGTATTGCTCGATCGTGCCGGGCAGCAGCCGCAAATGCACAATCGTGCCGACCGGCTTGTCGACCAGATCAACTACTTCGCAAACTGCAGGGGTCAGGGGTGAACCTGCGACAACTACTTCGCCAGGAACGATGACGGACGGGTCGGCGGCCTCATCAAGAAATGTCCAAATGAAGCCGGTTTCGTCTTCGCTGTTCAGGTCAGCCGGAATATCAACTCGTGTCATCGCTCCTCCTTCTGCCTCTCAGCGTACGGGTTTATGAGCAGTGAGCCGAACGCGGCGGCGAGATCACGAATCGCGTCAAGGCTGTGCATCACAACTGTGTGATGCGGGGCAGCGAACGTCGGTAGTAGCACGAATCCAGCGGCGACCAGGGACAGAGTCGATGTGCGATAAATCGTCGGGTAATGCCTCAGTTTTCCGGCCAAGATGCCACGCTCGGAACTAGGCCCGACCACATCGAGCGCCACGAACACGGAGACTCCAAACATCGGCTCACCGTCCAGTAGGTAAAGGCGATTGAGACGCAGAGCATGCGAACGCAGAAGCATCGGCGTGTCGGGTCCACCCCGAATGACAACGGCCGCATCGACAGGGGGCGCCTCGGCACGAACTCGACGTCGAAGGTCCTCACGTCGATCGCTACTCATAGTTCACCCAGCGTGACAAGCGGGTGTTACGCGGAACCTGACTCGTCGAAGTCACATCAATTCCACCTCCGCGGTGGATTTCGTGTGACTTCGGCGGGACGAGTGACTAGCTAGATCTCGC
>JAYVVU010000223.1:0-9292 GCA_043786755.1 Actinomycetota bacterium | reverse complement strand
ATGAACGCCTCGGCGTTCTCCTTGAAGTCCTTGCCGTCGTTGCTGCAGGCAGCAAGCAGGAAGATTCCGGTGCTGGCCGCGGCGATGATCAGTTTCTTCATAGTTTGGTCTGCCTTTCGGAGTGGGAACAGTGCCCGACGGTATCAGGCGGCCGAGACCGAAATGGAACTATGTAGTGAGCGACACACGTGATCGGTGGGCTCGGCGAACTGAGTCCGTCGTCATGATCGCGAGGCCGGTCCACACGAGGCCGAAGCCGACGATCCGCAGTGGCGGCAACGCTTCGTCGTACAACAGCCAGCCAATAATGAAGTTCATCGATGGCACGACGTATTGCATCGGTCCGATGATTGTCAGCGGCACTCGCCGTGCGGCATACGCAAACATCATCAACGGCGCGACGGTGGCTGCACCCGTCAATACTGCATACGTCAGCTCGATTCCCGATGCGCTGTTCGGAATGCTCTGCGCCCGACTCGCCAGCGCGATAGCGATGGCCGCCGCAGGGAGCAGGAGAACGAAACTTTCGGCAGCCATGCTCTCGAGTGGCGAGAGCGGGATCTGCTTCTTTAAATAGCCGTAAAGCGTCCATGTGATTGCCATCGAGAGTGCAATCCAAGGGACGCTGCCGTTCGAGATGGTCAACACCACGACTGCCGCGGCGGCGAATGCGAGCGCAACACGCTGAGCAGTTCGCAGCGGTTCGTGCAGGACCAACACACCAACGGCGACGGTGCCGAGCGGGGCGATGAAGTAACCGAGCGCAGTTTCCAGCACGTGGCCATTCACGACCGCCCACACATATGTGGTCCAGTTGATGCTGAGGAAGATCGCAGCGGCGACCACCCGCGCCAGTAGTCGCCGATCGCGACGTAATACAGCGAGGTGCCCCCATCGGCGCGTGGCGGTGAGCGCGATTGTCATCAGCGCAGCGGATGCAGAAATACGCCAGCCGATGAGTTCGAATGCGTTGAAGTGATGGAGCTGCTTCCAGAAAATGGTGAGCAGTCCCCACACGAAGTACGCGGTCGCGCCCGCGATAATGCCGGCACGTTGTTCGGGGTGTTCGGGTTCACGCATCGATTACTGCAACAAGTCCAGCACTAGTCCGTTGAGGTCGGCCGCGCGTCGAAATTCGACGCGCGGGTCTTGGTGCAAGGTATCGGTGAGGAAGCAGAAACTGATTCCCGAGTCGGGATCGACCCAACACAACTGGCCGCCCGCGCCGCGCTGACCGAAGGCGCGTGGCGCGGCAGGCATGAAGCGATGCAGATGGAAGCCGTCGTTACCAGCGATGTAACCGGTGATCGTGCGGTTGGCCGGAACCTTGTCGGTGACGTTGATGCTGGCGTTGCGAATCGTCCCGATGGCGTCGGCAAGCCAGCTAGTGGGAAGCTCCGCATGGTCGGTGCGCAGAAATTGCTGATACACCGCGGCGATGTGCGACGCAGACGCGATCGCGCCGCCGCCGGGAATCCCGGCAGCTTGCGCGCGTGGATCGTTGAGTGTCAGCAACGACTCGACGCTGCTCGTCTCATCGGGGATGAGATCGGTGCGTCCGAACGTCGCGGCCAACCCCACTTCGTCAGTGGGCAGCTCTCCCAGCGATCGAACAGTGAACGCTCTTCCCGCGTTTGCGCCGAGCAGTTGTGGCGCGCCAGTGGGCGCGATCACTCGCTCGTGAACTACGTCGACGTACGGGCGACCGCTGAGTGTTTCAATCAGTTCGGCGATCACCCAATGCGCACTTGTCGGGTGGTATTCGGTGCGGCTGCCCGGTGGCCAATCAAGTGACCACTCGGCAAACTGCGCTCGTCGTGCGGCGCTAGATCGCCAACTGCTCGGCGGACTCAGTGCCATCGGAAATCCGCCCTGCATAGTCAGCAGCTGCAGCACCGTGACCTCGGATTTGCCGTGATGGCCGAACTCAGGGATGTAGTTCGCGACCGGGGTCGTGAGATCGAGGGTGCCATCGGCGAGATGGGGCAGCAAAGCCATCGCCACCAAGGTCTTGGTGGCGGAAAACATGATGAACCGCGTGGAGTCGGTAGCGGCGCCGAAGGACGTGAAGGCGACGACCTCGCCATTGCGTGCGATTGCGACCTGTGCGGCGGTGACGTTGCCGTTGTCGACTTCTAGTTGAACGCGGGCGTTGAGCGCCTTCAGACCGTGCGGCGATAGCGACGTCATCGCCACCTACAGTACGTGCGGTCCGGCACGTGTAAGGCTCACTGCGTGGAGATTCGCGTCACAGTCGATGCTGCCGCCGCTGCGAGTGATGCCGCATATTGGATTGCCGGCAAGCTGCGCAATGCGGTGCTCCGTCGTGGGGCGGCATCGCTGGCGGTGAGCGGCGGAACTACACCGGCGAAGATGTTCGCCGAGTTATCGACACTCGATGTGGAGTGGCGGCGGGTCACCGTGTGGCAGGTCGACGAGCGCATCGCTCCGGATGGAAGCGGCGATCGCAACGCACCGCTGCTCGATGTGTTCGACGAGATTGGTGCTGAGGTGCGTTTGATGCCGGTCGTCGATCGCGACCTCGCGCTGGCGGCACAGGAATACGGTGCCGAGCTGCCGGAGCGCTTCGATGTCGTGCACCTTGGTCTTGGCGACGATGGACACACTGCGTCGTGGGCGCCCGGCGATTCAGTCATCGACCAGCTCGAGCCGGTTGCGCTGTCGAGCGAGTATCGCGGCACCCGCCGAATGACCCTGACCCCACTCGTCGTCAACGGAGCGCGCAATCGACTGGTTCTCGCCACAGGTACCGACAAGGCGGTTCCGATGCGTGGTTGGCTGCTGCGCAACGAGTCGTTGCCGATCGAGCGCCTACATCGCGTCGGAACGGTTGTCGTGCTCGACACCGCCGCCGCAAGTCTGCTGCCGCTGGCAACGCCGCGGCACGAGAGTCGGTAGCGTCGGCGACGATGGACATCACCAAGACCAGCGAATGGACGACGCTGCTGGCGACCGAACCGCCGCCACATCTGCGTGAGCTCTTCCAATCGGACAGCCAGCGCGCCGAGCGTTACGTGCTGACCGCGGGTGATCTGCGCATCGACTACTCGAAGCACATGATCGACGATCGCGTGTTGGCGGCGCTGCAACAGGTCGCAGGTACTGCGCAGGTGGAAGCGCGGCGCGATGCAATGTTTGCCGGCGCGCACATCAACACCACCGAGGGTCGGGCGGTGCTCCACACCGCTCTGCGCGCTCCTCGCTCGGCACAATTGGTCGTCGACGGGCATGATGTCATTGGCGAGGTTCACGCCGTGCTCGATCGCATGGAAGCGTTCGCGCAGCGGGTGCGTACTGGCGATTGGGTTGGCGCAACGGGCAAGCGAATCGAAACCGTCGTCAACATCGGCATCGGCGGCAGCGACCTCGGCCCGGCGATGGCTTACCTGGCCACGGAGTCGTTCGCCCAGCCCGGCTTGCGCTGCCGTTTCGTCAGCAACGTTGATGGCGCGGACATCACCTCGAACCTCGCCGACCTCGACCCGGCGACAACGCTGGTCGTGGTCAGCTCCAAAACGTTCACCACGATCGAAACTCTGACCAACGCTGGCGAGGCGCGCCGTTGGATCGTCGCTGCGCTGGGCGCCGACGCGGTCGCGCATCACTTCGTGGCCGTCAGTACCAACGCGGCCAAGGTCGCCGAGTTCGGCATCGATCCCGCCAACATGTTCGAGTTCTGGGATTGGGTCGGTGGCCGCTACTCAGTCGACGCGGCGATCGGCCTCTCGCTAATCGTCGCGATCGGCCCCGACGCCTTTCGCGAGTTCCTCGCCGGCTTCCACACGATCGATCAACACTTTCGTTCCGCGCCCGCAGAGGCCAACGCGCCGATCGTGATGGCGCTCCTCGGCATCTGGTATCACAACGTGCTCGGCGCGGAGACGAAAGCTGTCTTGCCTTATGCGCACGAACTGCGCCGCTTTGCCGCCTACCTGCAACAGCTTGATATGGAGAGCAATGGCAAGCGCGTGCGCCTCGATGGTGGCGACGTCTCCACAACCACGGGACCGATCGTGTGGGGCGAGCCGGGCACCAACGGCCAGCACGCCTTCTACCAACTACTCCATCAAGGAACGCGGCTAGTCCCGATCGACTTCATCGGCTTCGCGCAACCGAATCACACGCTGCTTGCGCAGCACGATCTGTTGATGGCCAACCTGTTCGCGCAGAGCGAAGCGTTGGCCTTTGGCAAGACATTGGCGGAGGTCGTCGCCGAAGGCGTGCCTGCGCATCAGCAGGTGCATCGGGTCTTCCCTGGCAATCGTCCGTCGACCACGATTCTCGCCCCACGCCTGACACCGAGTGTTCTCGGCCAGTTGATCGCGCTGTACGAGCACATCGTGTTCGTACAGGGTGTGATCTGGGGTGTGAACACGTTCGATCAATGGGGCGTCGAGTTGGGCAAGGTCCTGGCAACTCGCATCTCGCCCGAACTCGCGACGACGGCCGAGCTTGGCCACGACTCGGGAACGAACGCATTGATCACCTGGTATCGCGCCAACCGCGCGTAGCAGTTACGCGATGGTGACGGTGTTGCTGCCCGACTCGACCACGTAGCTGTTGAACGTGATCACTTCGCTGTCGGGCAACATGACATCGGCAACCATGCGGTACTCGGCCGTCCACAATTCGGGCGTAACAGTGTGAATCGAATAGCCGCGGTGCGCGAGTTCGGCGTCGACGAGGTCGGGGAAACTCTTCAGCACATCGACGAGCGCCGGGTCGAGATTTGCCCCCGAGCTCACGGAAGTCGTGACGAACTCGACACCGACGGAGGCATCGTCGTTACGTAAGTGCGCGACGGCAGCCAGGTGGATGTCGCCGGTGATCACGATCAGGTTCTGGATACCAGCAGTGTCAAGGCCGGAAAGCAGCCGCTCACGTGCGACGGGGTAGCCGTCCCACTGGTCGTAGTTGAGAACTGCGCCGTTCAACGTGGCGTTGGCCATCACGACCTGGTTGCCGATCAGGTTCCATTGCGCGGTCGAGGCGGTGAGCGTGTCGACCAACCACTCTTCCTGCTCGTCGCCCAGCATCGTGCGGGTCGCGTCGAAGGTCTCGTCGCACGCGGGGTCAAGATTCAACACGGCGTCGCCGCAAGCTTGATCGGATCGGTACTGGCGACCGTCCAGCAACGCCAGCGTGAGCAGGTCGCCCCACTTCGCGTCGCGATAGATGCGGTACTCCTCGCCAGCGGCAGTCGGCGGGGAGAGTCGAACCGGTTGGTGCTCCCACCACGCGGTGTACGCGGCGAAGCGGCGCGCTTCGAAACCTGCGACGTCGGCCGGATCCTGTGGAGTGAGTCCGGCGTAGTTGTTCTCGACTTCGTGGTCGTCCCAGATGACAAACCACGGGCACACGGCGTGTGCTGCTTGCAAGTTGGCATCGGTTTTGTAGCGCCCGTATCGGTTGCGATACTGCTCAAGCGTGGTGGGCTCGCCATCGAGGTGGATGCGCTTGGCTGGATCGCCGCCGGCAACGCCGGCGCCTTCATAGATGTAGTCGCCGAGCCACAACATGAAGTCGGGCGCGCTTTCGGCTATGTCGCGGTGCGCCGCGTAGTACCCGGTCTCGTAGTGCTGGCAACTGGCCGCCGCGAACTTGACTTCGGTCGCATTGGTAGGCGCGACGCGCGTGATGCCCGTCGAGCTGACGTATTGGCCGGCGCGGAAGCGGTAGAACCACGAGCCTTGTGGTAACTCCGCGATCGCATGCACGCTGTGCCCAGTTTCGGCTGTGGCGATTTCTTGGCCGCTTGCTGCAATGGTGACGAAGTCGTCGGTCTCGCTGGTCTCCCAGATAACTGTCACATCGTCGGTCGGCATGCCGCCGCCTTCGAGTGGCAACGGGGCGAGTCGTGTCCACAAGACCACGCTGGTCGTGTCCGGGTCGCCGGATGCGATGCCCAGCGCGAACGGGTTCGCGGGTAGGTCGAGGTCTGGCAGGGTGGTTGTTGTAGTGGAAGTCGAACTCGACGTGGACGTCGATACCTCCGTCGTCGACGCCGTCGGCGCACTCGTTGAGTCGCTGCTGGACTTGTCGTCATCCGAGCAGGCAGCGACCGCGACGGCAGCACTGCTTGCCAGGAAGGTCCGTCGCGAGATTGGGTGTCCCAGGATCGTGTGTCGTGCAGTTTCGGTCATGTGCGACAGTCTGCACGCTGGCGCAGTGATCAGGGGACTCGAGCGAGCACGGCCTTCAGATAGGCGCCCTGCGGGAAGCCGACCGGATGGTCGATCGCGTGGCCGGTTCGTCGTAGTTCCTCAAGCGGTCGACCAGCACGTGCTGCCGCGTGCGAGACCGTGAGGTGGAACTCGTCGGCACTGACGCGGCTACTGCACGAGGCCAACAGGAGTAAGCCGTCCGGTCGCACCAGCTTGACCGCGCGCTCGGCGAGCATTTCGTACGACTGCAACGCCTTCTCGACGCTGGTCTGGCGGGGAGTAAACGACGGCGGGTCGACGATCACGATCTCGAACCGTTCGCCCTTGCGCGTGTAGCGATCAATCACTTCGAACGCATCGCCAGTTTCCGTGCGAAAGGCGCAGGCAAGGACCTCGTTGCGCGCGGAGTTGTGTGCCATGTTGCGGCTGGCTGCCGCCAGTGCGGGTGCGCTGCTGTCGACGGCAACGACTTCGCGGGCACCACCCGCGGCCGCGTGCACGCTGAAGCCGCCAGTGTTGGCGAACATGTCGAGCACGCGACAATCGTCGGCGTAGGTGCCGATCAGCGCTCGGTTGTCGCGCTGGTCCAAGAAGTGACCCGTCTTCTGACCGCGCACCACATCTGCTTCGAAGGTCAGACCGCACTCGGTGAACAGAATCGGATCCGCCGGCGAAACACCGATCAGTGCGTCGCCTTCTTCCATGCCGTGGAGCGGCGTGCCGTGCATGTTCCGTGCCAGCCGCAGCACCAACGCCTCGGGATGAAACGCGTCGGCGATCGCGGGCACGACATCGGCAAGGTGCGGTAGCCACATCGCCGAGTAGAGCTTGAGGACGAGCGTGTCGTTGTAACGATCGAGGATCAGCCCAGGCATGCTGTCGTTCTCGCCGTTCACCAACCGGTAACCGGTCGTGTCGCCGCGATCGATTAGCGAGCGTCGACGTTCCTGAGCTGCAAGAAACTGCGTCGTCCAAAACGCGCGGTCGATCGTCGTTGGCTTACCGCGGTGCACGATCTTTACGCGGATCGGGCTTGCCGGGTCGTAGAGACCGATCGCGACGAAGTTGCGGTCGTCGTCGAACACGACGGCTAGATCGCCACTGACCCCAGCGCCTTTTAAGGAGGGGCCCTTCAGCGAAGCGATTGACGCTTCATAGACCCATGGATGTCCGCCGCGAACCTGGCGCAGCGCATCGGGAGTGAGTCGCACCGCGAGGCGGCTTGCTGATGGCCGTGGGAGATGGGAGAACAAAGCCACCGTTACAGGGTAGGGCCGTCAATGAGGCACAGTATGAGAGTGACAAAAATCGAACATGTCGGTGTGGTTGGTGCGGGCTTGATGGGGTCGGGTATTGCCGAGGTTTGTGCACGCGCCGGGTGCAACGTGACGGTGCTGGAGGTCAATGCCGAAGCCTGCGAACGCGGTCGCACCCGCGTCGTGGGCAGCCTCGACCGTGGTGTTCGGTCGGGCAAGTTGGGCGAGGCCGATCGCGATGCCGCTTTCGCCCGGCTGGCGTTCACCACCGACTACAGCGAACTGGCCAACTCGGACCTCGTCGTGGAAGCCGTGATCGAGGACGAGAAGTTGAAGACGTCGGTCTTTCGCGAGCTCGACCGTGTGGTCACCAGCTCCGACGCAATTCTGGCGAGCAATACCAGCTCGATCCCGATCATGAAGCTGGGCATCGCCACCGAGCGCCCCGAGCACGTGATCGGCATCCACTTCTTCAACCCGGTTCCCGTATTGCGCTTGGTGGAGTTGGTGACATCGCTGCTCACCTCACCCGAGATCACCGAGCGCGCCAACGTGTTTGCCACTGATGTGTTGGGTAAGCGGGTAATCCGCAGTCAGGACCGTGCCGGGTTCATCGTCAACGCACTCCTTATCCCTTATCTCTTGTCGGCGATCCGGATGATGGAATCGGGCTTCGCGACCGCCGACGACATCGACGCCGGGATGATGGAGGGCTGCAATCACCCGATGGGTCCGTTGCGTCTCGCGGACTTGATCGGACTGGATACGACGATGGCCGTCGCTGACAGCCTGTACGCCGAGTTCAAAGAGCCGCTGTATGCGTCGCCGCCGTTGCTGTCGCGGATGGTCGAAGCCGGTCTGCTCGGTCGCAAGACCGGCCGCGGCTTCTACGACTATCAACCCGCCGCGGCGCCAAACCGCTGATGGCCGACGCACTCGAGCGGGTTACCAACCTCGTCGCACTGTTGATGTCGACGCGTGTGCCGATCACGCTCGACCAGATCGCCGGCGAGCTCAGTGGTCAGTACCCCACGGGCGAAGCTGCGTTGCGCGGTGCCTTTGAGCGCGACAAGGCGCTGCTGCGCGAGATCGGCGTGCCGCTGGAAACCGAGGTGCTCGGCGGCAGCGATGCTGGCCGCACCGCCTATCGCATCGATCGTGCCCGCTACGAGCTCAAAGATCTGGCGTTAGCGCCAGACGAGCAGGCCGCCTTGCAACTTGCGGTCGCCGCGGCCCGCCTAGCTGATGCACAGTTCGGCTTGTTGAAGCTCGGCGGCGATCGCAGTTCGGTGCCGGTGGTCGTCGCCAACATCCCCGAGTTGGAAGCGCTGCCCGCGCTGCGCGAAGCGACGGCAGCTCGATCGGAAGTGTCGTTCGGTTACCACGGTTCGCCGCGAACCTTGCAGCCGTACGCGTTGTTGCTGCGCGAACGGTTCTGGTACGTCATCGGCCACGACGTCGACCGCGACGAGTTGCGCACCTACCGCGTCGATCGCATCGAGGACGATCCGGTGATCGGCGAGCCGGGGGCGTTCGAGCGTCCGGAAGGTTTCGACCCACGAACGGTGTTCCCGTCCGACCCGAAGCTGCTCGGCGACGAGCCAACTGCTCGCGCCGACGTGCGCGTCGGCGAGTTGCGAGCAGAAGCCGTCGAACGCGAACTGGGGGCCGCGGCGATTCGCGAGCGCCGCGACGACGGCTCGGTGGTTGTGGAAGTTCCGTGCGCGAACGAAGAGGCCTTCCGCTCGTGGCTCTTTGGATTGGGCGTGCACGCGGAAGTACTTGCGCCGCCCGAACTGCGTGCGTCAGTGGTCGCCTGGCTGCGGGCATTGGCAGGTGCGGCGTGAGCGG
>JAYVVU010000222.1:0-4064 GCA_043786755.1 Actinomycetota bacterium | reverse complement strand
GTCGACATGATCGCGTCAGGGTAGCCATGCGGCCCCCGCCGATGGAGAGTCGTGCTGCGTGGGTACGCTACGCCTATGACCCCTGTCAGTCGCTCCATCGGATTTGTCATTGTGCTGCTCTCGTTGGCTGCATGCTCGGACGACAACACGTCAACGGAGTCCATCGCCCCGACGTCTTCGACCGAAGCACCGACGGAGTGTGCGACGACGCCAGCGCCGGAAGGGCGACTGGTCAGCGTCACGATCGACGATGTTGTCGACGGCTTTGGCAGCCTTGGCTTGAAGGCCGATGGCGGTCTCACACCAGGCATCGTGCGTGTTGAGGTCTCTGGCGACGTGGACAACGCACTGCCGTTGGGTGTCACGATCTTGCGCGACGGTGTTCCGGTGGGCACGGTCGTGGGTGTCGACGCCGGCGAAACGTGTGGCGTCGACCTCGAGGTCAGCGAGGGCGTGTATCACGTGACCGACGGCGACCGCGACGTCGAGTTCACCATCGGTGCGTGATTCGTTGGAGCGACTCAGAAGCCAGTAGCGGTCGGATGAGTGAACTGAGTGGTGACGATGCTGTTGCCGGCAAGGTCGGTTCGGGCAGCGTTACCCGTGTACTTCTGGGCCGCTTGTGCAACACCCGTCTTGATCGTGCTAGACGTATTCAAGGTGCCGATCGTGATACTGATCGTGCGCGTTGTGGGGTTCCACGAGATGGTCGAGTTGATGAAGGTCGCCGACGTGGCGCCGCCACCGCCGACGTAATCTCCGAGCAACCAGGTGCCCAGTCCGAATGTGCACGAGGTCGTGGCGACGCTCAGCGTGTCGCTACCGCCCGAGTCGCCAATTGTGATCGTGGCGTTGGTGAGCGTTTGAGTGCCGGTATTTGTCCAAGTCGAACAGAACGTGGTCGCATCCATCTGCTCCGAGAACGTGACGGTGCCAGTGTCGCCAGTGTCGATCTTGGCTGCGACGTTTCCGTTGGCGATCACAATGCCGGTCACGGTCGGCTGAGTTGTGTCAACCGTGACGACAACACTGCCGCTGGTCGCCGACGCGTGACCGGCGGCGTCGGTTGCTGTTGCCGTAATCGTGTGCGCACCCGTTCCAAGGGTCGAGGTCGTGACCGACCAGTTGCCACCGGATGCGACACCAGAGCCGACCTGGGTGACGCCGTCATAGATGGTCACCGTCGAGCCTGCCTCTGCGGTGCCCGTAAAGGTGGGCGTGTCGTCGTTGGTCAGGTTGTCACCATCGGGGCCGCCGTCGCTGGCGACAGCAAGGAAAGGTGTTGAAGGCGCCGCTGGCGCGGTGAGGTCGACTACGACCGTGACGGTGGCCGACGTGAACGTGTTGCTCGCATTGTCGGTCGTGATCACACGCAGGTCGTAGCCGCCGCCGTTGGTCAATGCGGTTGTGTCCCATGTGACCGAGTACGGGCTGGTCGTGTCGATTGCGATCGACGTCCACGATCCGGCACCCGCTGCAGAGTATTGGAACTCGGCGGAATAGACGCCTGCGTTGGAGTCTGCAGAATTCGACGAGACGGTCGCGGACGCTGCGGCAAATCCATTGGAAGGAGTGGTGATGCTGCCAGTCGGCGCAGTGTTTTCTACCGCGGCGGACGAGTTTGGTGAGGTCTTCAGATTGCCGACATTGTCGGTCGCCGTCGCTGTGACGTTCTTGTTGCCAGCACCCAGTGGGTTGCTGGCGGTGAGCGCAGCCGTGCGCCATCCATAGCTAACACCAGCCACCACGTAAGTACCAGCGACCATGGCGACGGCGGAGGCGCCGGAAGTGAGGGTGCTGGCGTTCGCCGTCATCGAGCCGACGCCACTGCCCGCATCGGTTGCGTTGGCGTAGACGTAGTACTGCCCACCCTGTTTGATGAAGCCAGCCGTGGTGGTGTTGCCAACGGGAGCGACCGTGACGTCGGCGGCAACGATTGTCGGGTTAGTCGTATCTGCAACGAACGCGATCGTCGCACCGGTCGAATTCGTGGCCCCGTCGAAGCCGGTGACGGTTTGATTGGCAGGGATGGCGGGGCCAGAGGTCCAGCTATAAGTGCCGGATGTGTAAGGTCCGCCGCTCGGAGTTGAAACCGAACCGCCTGCCGCCGTCCAACGCGTAGCTGTGAAGGTGGGGAAGGTGGTCGCCGCTGGCCCCGAGCCGGCGTCCGCGACAGCATCGACGATCTGGAAACTCCCCGCGATAGAGCTGTCGAAATAGATCGTTCCAGAAGTATTGATGTACGCGGCGACGGCGCTCGCCAACGACAGTGTGTTGGACGGCGCGATGGAGTCAAACAAGAAGCTGCCACTTGCTGCCACTGCGCCACTGCCGCCGATCGCGACAATGGTGTGGCTGCCTTCAGCGGTCCCGGAGGGGATGGTCACGGTAAAACCGCTGGCTGCACCGCCCGCATCGACGGTCGTGATGCTGCCTGTCAGTACGGCGCCGGAGGTGCTGTCGAGACGGAAGGTGACGGGGTCGTTGGCCGCGTATCCGGCCAGCGTTGCACCGGTGACAGTCGCTGCCGATTTCACTTTTTGATTCGATGTGATGCTGAGTGTCGCGGCGTAAACGACGACGGAGCTACTTCGTGCACCCTCAACTCCCGCCCAATTTCCGCGCGTGGCTTGCACCGAGTAGGTCCAGGTGCCAGCGGGGACATTGGTTTCGGTACAGCTGTTAGTTGTGACAGAAGTACAACTGGACAAAACGGTCTGCGCAACCAGCGCGGTGTCGTAGCGGCGCACGACGTACCCGGTCACCAGTGTCCCACCGGAGAGGGTCGTGGCCGTCCACGACAGTGACACGCTTTGATTCGTCACCGACGCGTTTGGTGTTGCCGCCATCAACACTGTCTGTGCCGCGGCGCGAGCCGAGCCCGTGGCGGTGCCCGCCCAACTGGCATTCGCGGTTTTCGGCCCAATGACGGCCAACGCTAAGGACGCGCAAAACAGCCAGACGGCGCCGCGAAGTGCCATCTGGCTGCCACTTGCGTGGTGCCCCAGTGTCTCAGGGGTCTTGCGACCCATGGGTCTCGATCCCTTAGACCTGGCTACCAGTCAGGGTAAGGACGATGTCGAAGGTCTTGCCCTGGCAACCGTCCGGCGCTGCAGCCAACATGTTGACGACGTCGGGGATCGACAATGTCGCGCTGGTGGCGTTTGCTGCGACCGTGAGCGACAGCCCCGATGCAGAAGCGTCGACCGTGACATTGCTGGACGGACAAGCGCCGGTATTGCTTGAAGTCACCGCGCCCGACGACATCGCTGTGAACGTGACGGGGTACGGGTTGGTGTTGGTGAGCGTGAAATACGCATCGCCATCGGTAAAGCCGGGATACAGATCGGCGGCACCGGTTACGGCGGTAACGGTTACTGTGATCGCTGTCCGCGACTGAGCGCGGCCAGTACCAGAGCCACTTGCCGTCCACATCGCCCATGCCAGACTTCCCGCACCAGCGACTCCCACGGAAACGAGCGCAAGCGCCAGTTTCTTCTTGAAGGTGAGCATTGTTGTCTCTCCGATCCTGTGAATTGCCCTAGACGGGCCGAAAACGCCGATCCGATCAAGGGCGCCCTAAGTAATCGGACAAAACGTCTAGTCCCTTTAGGTAAAAAAGTGATATATCGTCTAGCCGCCCACGCAGCGTGTTTACGGAGCGCTGGGAAACTCGTTCGGAACGACGTCGGCGTACAGCCACGTATCGAAGAAGTCGGTCATCGATACACCGGCTACCTCCTCGGTCAGCGCGATGAAGTTCGCCGACGTGCGCGAGTTCCCGTTGTTCTCGGCGATCCAACGTTGCAGCAGCTGGAAGAACTTGTCGTCGCCGATCGTGAGTCGCAGGGCCTGCAGCACGACCGCGCCACCGTCGTAGCTGTTGTAGCCAAACAACTCGTCGACGGTGGGCTTGCCGGTGCTGCCGTTTGGCCTGCCACCGAGTGCGAGATTTGCTTGATTGCTCACCGTGTCGAGACCGATGTGTTCGAACCACATCCATTGTCCGTAGGTGGCGAACGACTCGTTGAGCCAGATGTCGGACCACGTGGCGGGCGAGACGG
>JAYVVU010000221.1:0-4076 GCA_043786755.1 Actinomycetota bacterium | reverse complement strand
AGATCACTCCCAGGCGTGATCGGTGTCGTACGGTCGCGCCCGCGGCGGAGCCGATCCGCGCTTCCACACCATCAACCGCCGACGGAAGTAGCACACCTCGGCGCCGTCTTGGTTAAAGCCCTTCGACTCGACGGTGACCACGCCGCGGTCGGGCTTCGACTTGCTCTCCTGCACGTCGAGTACTCGCGTCTCGGCGTGAATCGTGTCGCCGTGGAACGTGGGGAACTTGTGCTGCAGGGTCTCGACTTCCAGATTGGCGATTGCCGCACCGCTGACATCGGGAACACTCATGCCTAGCACCAGTGAGTACACCAAGTTGCCGACCACAACGTTGCGCCCTTGCACGCTCTGTGCCGCGAACCAGTCGTTGGTATGCAACGGATGGTGATTCATCGTGATCATGCAGAACAGATGGTTGTCGGCCTCGGTGATGGTCTTGCCGGGCCAGTGCCGATAGACGTCGCCGACGACGAAATCCTCTAGGTGCCGGCCAAACGGGCGCTCGTGGGTGGTCATGTCGTCAAGAATGGCACGCATGAGAATCACACGCGTCACTGGCTGGTCGATACATCTCCCCTATGCCGAGGGCAGCTACCGAATGGCGGGTGATCGGATCTCGACGGGGATGGACGCCGTGGTCGTGCGCGTGGTCGCCGACGACGGCACCGTGGGCATCGGCGAGTCGGGCACGGTGGGCGTTACCTTCGACGCGCAACACGCTGCCGGTCAGATCGCTGGCGTCACATCCTTAGCTGCGGCGGTCGTTGGTGCCGATCCGCGGGCGCCACAAGCGGTGCACCGGCGGATGAACGCTGCGCTCACCGGCCACCCGTATGCGAAAGCGCCGATCGATATCGCGGTCTGGGATGTCGCCGCGCGATCCGCAGGCGTGCCGGTGTGGAAGTTGCTCGGCGGCGACGACGCCGGGGCGACTCCGCTGTATCGACCGGTGCAGGGTCCGACGCCCGCGGACTGCGCAACGAAGGCCCACGAACGATTGAGTCAGGGCTATCAGCGGCTGCAGGTAAAGGTTGGTGACGACCCAATTAACGACGCACAACGCGTGTTGGCGGTGCGCGAGGCGGTTGGCGACGACATCGTGATCTTCACCGACGCCAACTGCGGTTTCTCATTGTCGGCGGCACGGCGCTTCGTGCGCGAGCTCGGCGCGGATGGCGCAGGCGTGTTCTTGGAACAACCGTGCGCAACGTTGGCCGACTGTGCGCGCCTGCGCGACTCGTGGGCCGGACCAATGGTGATGGACGAAACCATCACGTCACTCGCCGCGCTACTCGAAGCACACCAGCTGGGGGTTGCCGACGGTGTCACGGTGAAGCTCACGCGCGTTGGTGGCATCACGCCAGCGAGCACGATCCGCGACGTCGCCGTTCAGCTCGGCATCTGGGTGACCGTTGAAGACGCATCGGGATGCAACCTCGCTGACACGACGTTTGCTCACATGAACGCGTCGACACCCGCACGACTGCGCACGCACACCGTCGACTTCGACAGCTGGGTGACAATCACGCATGTCGAGGGACCGTCGGCACGTGAGGGCTCGTTTCTGCGACCGCAGACGGATGCGCCAGGATTTGGCTTGACGCTGCGCGAAGAGCTACTCGGCGCGCCGTTCGTCGACGTGTGACGGATCGGGGTGGTGACGGCGTTCGAAGCGCGCCGAGAAGTCGAGCGCACTCTCGAGGTTCGTGTCGGTCTCTTTGGCGAGGTCGCGCAATGGCTGCAGCTCGCCGCGTCGCTTGATGCTCCACCGCCCGACGCGCAACGTGAGATATAGAACTCCGCCGAGCAAGATTGGGAACCAGAACTGTGCGATGCGATACGTCAGCACACCAAGGGTTGCGTTGGCACGTGTTAGCCCGAAGCCGACGAGAGTCGGGATATAGACGCCCTCGATAATGCCCAATCCACCGGGCGTGATCGGAATCACCGCCAACAAGTTCGCGAGACCGAATGAAATGATGAGCGCGTCGGCGTCGAGCGACGGACCGAACGAACGGAGGAAGACCCACAACGACGCGGCGTCGAGCACCCAGTTGGCCGCTGCCCAAAACGCCACACGACCGAGCAGCTGCTTGTCCGACGCAAGATCTTCCAATCGCCGACCGACCTGACGAACTGCTGCGCCAGCGCGATCTTCGTTCAGCCGCACCCGGCGAGCCACCCAGCGCAACAGCTTCTCGGCGCGACCTTGACCTTCCATCAATCCGATGACGATTGCGGCGGCGACGCCCATCAGGATGATGCCGGCGATCGCGGCGGTGCCGTAGAACTTGTTGACGCCGCGAATTGGAATCGAAACGATGAGGCCGAACCACAACACCACGTTCAGCATCACTGCCGACGCCAACCCTGCGGTCGCTAAGGCGAAGCCGGCATCGGGCCCTTGCACACCCGAGAGCGTCATCAGGCGATAGCCGAGTGCCGAACCGGCGGCGCTTCCACCAGGGACGATGCTGCTCAGCGCCTTTGTGCTCATTTGAATTCGGAACAGCCGCCAACGCGAGATGCCGTGGCCACCGTCGCCGAGCGCGGCCTTGGTGAGTAGCGAGTAACACATCAGAGCGCAGAGCTCGAGTGCAAGGCCCAGGCCAAGCAGTGCCGGGTTAACCGAGCGTGCTTCGCGCGCGGCGTTGCGCATGCCGGGAATGAGCGGCAGGACGAAGAACCACAGGACCGCCGAGAGGGCGAGCAACTTCAGTGTGAGACGAAATGGTCGAAACCGACGCGGCCGTGGCGGGCCGCCGGTGTCGTCGAGCGAGACACGTGGCAACTCGCCGGTGAGGGGCCCAACAGACTCGATCGCCACTCCCTATTGATAGCCGATTCTCGTCAGCTTGCGGCGCGAAAGATGTCGCGCAACCGCTCGATGAGAACTGGACGGCGTTCAATCGGTGACTTTCCTAGATGTACAACCACTAACTCGCGATCGGGAACTACGACGGTGTATTGGCCTTCGTATCCGTGACAACCGAAACTCCCGGGTAAGTCCGGCCATAGCCACCAATGTGCGCCGTAGTCGAAACCGTCGGGGTCGTGAGCGGTGAGCGCGCGTGCGTGATCGCGCCAACCTGCCGGCAGCACGCGTGTGCCGTCAGCGGCGACTCCATCGTTGCGATACAACTCACCGAAGCGAGCGAAGTCGCGCGCGGTTGCATAGACGTAGCTCGATCCGACGAAGGTGCCGACGGCATCGAACTTGGGAACCGCTGAGTGCATTCCTGTTGGTTCGAACAGTCGCTCACGCAGGAACGCAGTCATGCCGGCTTCGCCGCCACCGACCGTCTGCCCGACAATGCGCGAAACGATGTTGGTCGTTCCGCTGGAGTAGTTCCATACGGTGCCGGGTTGGTGCAGCAACGGCAGCCCCGCCGCATAGCCAGCCATGTCGTCTTTGCCCGATCCGTACAACATCTCCAGGCAATGGCTGACTTCGTCGTCGACATAGTCCTCGACAAACTCCAAACCCGACCGCATATTGAGCAGATGCTGCAGCGTGATTGCTTGCTTGGGAGTACCCGCCCATTCGGGCATGGGTGCCGGTTCGTCCAACTGCAGTCGACCGTCTCCAACAAGAATGCCGACTGCGGCGTCCGTGATGCTCTTGGCCATGCTCCACGAGATCAGGGTCGTAGTCGCGTCGACCGGGCCACCCGCACCAAACACCGTGTCGGGCTGCGATCCGTAGCGCTCGGCGACGACGGCGCCGGACTGCATCACGACCAACGCCAGCGTCAAGCCGTGCTCGGCATCCGGCGCGAAGAGTGCATCGGCGGCCTTGTCGACGGCCGTTAGATCAATTGCGGTCACCTGCCGAAGGTACCAGCCCACTGGTGGACGGCACCAAGACGCGGACCGCTTCGAACCCGACGCCGTCTAACTAGGGCCTAACCGTGTCGCGGTCGAGCCACTTGTGCGGTGTGTCGGGCACCGGGCTCGTTGCTAAGGCGATCGCTTCGTCGACGTTGCGGGCGCGTTGAGCAAGCATTCGATGTGCGGGCCGTACGAAACCCGCTGCGACGGCACCGTCCATCCATTCGAACAACGGCGACCAGTAG
>JAYVVU010000220.1:0-4084 GCA_043786755.1 Actinomycetota bacterium | reverse complement strand
CGGGATCGGCACCTTCTTGCGATCGACGGTGACGATGCGATCGTCCTTCACGCCCTGCTTCAGCATCGCGGTGATCGTGTCCCACACGGCGTGCAGTTCCTCGAGCGTGCATTTGTTGGTGACGCGGTTGGGACTGATCCCGTTGACGAACAACGCTTCCGCACGAAACACGTTGCCGACACCGGCGAGAACCTTCTGATCAAGTAACACGGCCCCAATCGGCAACTTGCTGCGCGTCATGCGCGCAAGCGCAAGATCGGGCTTGGCATCACGCCGCAGGGGATCAGGCCCGAGGCGGGCAACGATCGCGTCGCGGTCGTCGGCACTACCGATGCTGCAATCAGTCGGGCCGGCAAGATCGATCGTGCCCGCACCGGTCGCCAGACGCATGCGCACCTGTCCCTCAACCGGAAACGGTCCCTCGCCGCGAGCGACGCGGAACTTCCCGAACAGCCCAAGGTGGACATGCCCAACAAGCCCGTTCGCCCACCAGTAGAACAGGTGCTTGCCGTAGGGCTCGATGCGTTGCAGTACGACACCGTCGACGAGTGCAGCGCTCTCAGCGAAGCGACCTTGCGGCGACGAGACGGCGACAGGACCACCCACAAGCAATGGCGAGTGATCCTTCGCGATCCGATGAATTGTGTGGCCTTCAGGCATGACGGCTGAAGGCTATTGGCACCACCCCTCGCTAGCCTCGGCACAATGGAACCGAAACTCGCCCAACTACGCAAACTGAACGTGATCGCTGGCTGTTTGCACCTGTTGTCGTTCGTCGCGATCCTGGTGCTCTCCAACGATGCATCGCTGCCGGTCAGTGCTACGTACCTCACCGACGCCCCTGGCACAGGGAACTTTTCTCTGCCCGTGAACCTCTTCGATCTCAACATCAGTTACATGGTGGCTGCGTTCATGGCGCTGTCAGCCTTCTTCCACTTCTTCGTCAGCTCACCGAAGGTGTTCCCGACGTACACGGCTGGCTTGGCCAAGCACATCAACGTCTATCGCTGGGTCGAATACTCGTTGTCGTCGTCACTGATGATCATCGTCATCCTGCAGTTGAACGGAAGCGCCGACTACATCGCCCTGCTCGCCATCTTCGGCGTCAACGTGTGCATGATCCTGTTCGGCTGGCTGCAGGAGCGCTACACCACACCCGGCAGTGGCGACATGCTCCCGTTCTGGTTCGGGTGCTTCGCCGGGGCGATCCCGTGGCTGGCGGTGGCGATCAACGTCTGGTCACCGAAGGGTCCCGCAGAATCGACGGTGCCCGGGTTCGTCTACGGAATCGTGATCTCACTGTTTGTGTTCTTCAACTGCTTCGCGCTTGTGCAGTGGAAGCAGTACCAGGCGAAGGGCAAGTGGGCCGACTACCTCTACGGCGAGCGGCGCTACATCGTGCTCAGCTTTGTTGCCAAGTCGCTACTCGCCTGGCAGGTGTTCTCGGGTGCGCTTGCCTCTTAGCCGGCGGCCCGCGCCAGTTACAGATCCTTGATCGGAATGATGGTTCCCATGTTCATGATCTTGTTGGGGTCGAATGCCTTCTTGAGCGCCGTCAACATCGGGAACGACGTTCCGTACTCTTCCTTCACCCAACGGGCGCGCGCCTTGCCGA
Organism: Actinomycetota bacterium; assembly: GCA_043786755.1. GTDB lineage: Bacteria > Actinomycetota > Acidimicrobiia > Acidimicrobiales > Ilumatobacteraceae > UBA668. Next base: position 2,469 of record JAYVVU010000220.1, on the reverse strand, counting down.
TGCCGTGGTGGTGCACGATTGAACCACCCAAGCGCAGGGTCTCCTCGCAGATGATGGCGATGATCGGGAAGTAGTACTTGTCGTTCTCTTCCTCGGGCTCGCAGTCGATGAGGTCGTAGAAGTAGTTGAAGTACATGTTGGTGCCGTTGATGTAGCTGTGCGAGGAGTGGCCGCCGAGAAGCGTGATGCCGCGAATCTCGCGGCGAATGCGGGGGAGCACTGCCTCGTAGATGTCGTTGACGGTGCTCCAGTCCGCCGAGATCTCCGTCGTTCGGTTGACGTTGCGCGTTCTGCGGATGCGGTCGTCCTCGCGAGTGACCTTGCCGGCGTCCCACACCAGGTCGTCGAACCAGGCGGCGATCAACTTGCTATCGACCGGCTTGCACTCGGGGTAACGGGCAACGATCTCAGCGATGCCGGCGGCGGTCGCCTTGGTGATGCCGGCGTTGCCTTCGGCCATGAACAGCAACACGCAGTCGTCTTTGTCGGCAAAGTCGGAGAAGTGCAGTTGGCCGTCCTCTGGGTCGTACAGGCGGGCGACGGAGGGCTTGTATCCGGCGACCATCACTTCGCGCAGTGCGGCGAAACCGGTCGTCATGTTCTTCAAGGTCCAGCCCAGGAAGATGTTGTTCTCCGGCATGTACGGGAACAACTTGACCGTCACTTCCGTGATGAAGCACAGCGCGCCTTCATTACCGATGACGATGTGTCGAATGTCGGGACCGGCTGCGCGCCTTGGCACGTTCTTGATCCGCGAAACCTCGCCACCGGGGAACACCACCTCGCAACCGACCACCATGTCTTCGATACCGCCGTAGAGCGTGGAAAACTGACCGATGCTGCGTGTCGCAACCAACCCACCCATGCTGGCGATCGGCTTCGACTGGGGCGAATGGCCGGTGGTCAGCCCGAGTTCGCGAACCTTGTCTTCCAATAGCTGCAGCGGAACACCGCATTGCGCAGTGGCCTGCATGTTGTAGGCGTCGATGTTGATGATCTTGTTCATCAACCCGCCGTCGATCACCACCGAGTTCTCGACGGGAGTCTCAAGGCCACCCTCAGTTGCAGTTCCGCCGGTGCGCGCAACGACATTCACTCCGTGTTGATCGGCGAACGCGAGCACCTGCGCGACTTCCTCGGTGCTGCTCACCATGGCCACGGCGGCGGGCAGTGGCATCGTGTAGACGCCGAAGATGTTCTGCAACTTGCGGAAGTTGTCGATGCTGCGCTGCTGCAGGGTGTGCTCGTCGGTGACGACTCGCTCCTTGCCCAGGATGTTCTGCAACTGCTAGACAATCTCAGCTCGTGTGAGAGACATGGGGTGCTCCTTAGTGAAAGATCGGATAGGCGCGCTCGAACAGCGCGTCGGTGTGTTGCCGGATGTCGTGGTAAACGGCGGCGCTCATCTGGCGGTAGGTGTCGGTGTTGACAGAGTTGGGAGTGAACGTTTGGCGTTCACCGGCCATCTTTGCCGATGCAGCTTCGATATCGCGATACACGCCGGTGGCGGCGGCGGCACACATCGCTGCGCCGAGGCTGGCGCCCCCGCTGGCGACACATCGTGAAGCGGGAAGGCCGAAGACGTCGGAGAAGATCTGCATCATCAGCGGGCTGTTCGAGCCGCCACCAGAGATCACGATGTCGTGAAGCGAAATGCCTAGCTCGCGACACATTGCATCAACGTGATGCTGCATCGTAAGTGCGATCGCCTCAAGGATCGAGCGGTAGAGGTGACCGCGGGAATGGCGGGCGTCGAAGCCGAGCATGATCCCTTTGCGAAACGGCTTGTCGGTGGTGGCCAGCCAATCGAGCACGGTCATCAAGCCATCGCAGCCCGCGGGCACGAGCACAGCCTCGCGCTCGATGTATTCCTCGCGCGACAGTCCCAGCGCTGCGGCCCGTTCGGCCACTTCGGGGCCAAGCACGTCGAGGAACCAAGTCAACGTCCACATCCCGCGACGCACTCCACTGCTCTCGTAGAGATAGCGGTTCGGGATGCTCGCGAAATTGGTCCAGAAGTGTGCGGGTGCATGATGGTTTTCGCGACCGGGCACCATTGCAGTGATGTACGTGCCCAGCGAGACCAGCGCGGTTGCCTCGGTGAGCGCTCCGGTGCCCAGCATCTCTACTGCCTTGTCGTTTGCCGTTGCGATCACGGGGATGCCTGCGGGAAGGCCAGTAGCAGCCGCTGCCTCGGCGGTGAGGTGTCCGATGATGTCGCCGGGCATTTGCAACTCGAAGAGCATCTCGCGCGCTATTCCGTAGCGCTCGATCATCTTGGGGTCGCTGCTCCACTGCCACGTATCGGTATCGATCGGCCACTGCGAGACGATGTTGTTGGCAGCGGTGTCCTTGAACTCGCCGGTGAATCGGTGCGCCAGATACCCCGACGACGTGGTCGCCCACCGCACAGCCGGGTCGGTGGGCACGTACGGCTGATACGCGCGCTCGTCCATCCAACTGATCAAC
>JAYVVU010000219.1:0-4096 GCA_043786755.1 Actinomycetota bacterium | reverse complement strand
GCGACCCGAGCGGGTTCGTCGCCGTTCCGGAATCCGCACGCGCGATCGCCGTCGCTGCGCTCGCGCAGCTGAGTGAGCGCCGGCCGCTCGTCGTTGCCTGCCCAACCGGTACCGACGCTGGCCAGTTGTTCGACGACCTCGTGCAATACATGCCGCCCGGCGAGGTCGAGTTGTTTCCGGCGTGGGAGACGCTGCCGTTCGAACGCGTCAGCCCGAGCGTGGAAACGATGGGTCATCGGCTGCAGGTGTTGTGGCGGCTGCGTTCGCCCGACCGCTGCCCAGCGATCATTGTGTCGGGCGTACGTGCACTGTTGCAGCGGCTGGGGCCGGGCGCGACAACGGTCGAGCCGATTCATCTGCGCAAGGGCGCCACGCTCGATCTCGATGCCTTGCTCGCCGAACTGGTTCGCTTCGGATACCGACGAGAAGCGTTGGTCGAACATCGAGGCGAGTTCGCGCAGCGCGGTGCGATCATCGACATCTTTCCGTCCACCGCCGACTCGCCGATCCGCATCGACCTATGGGGCGACGAAGTCGATCGGCTAACCGAATTCGCAGTCAACGACCAGCGCAGCACCAACGAGCTCGTCGAGACACATGTGTTTCCTGCACGCGAACTGATTCCGTCGCTCGAGGTGCGCGCACACGCGGCCAAATTGGTGGCGAGCGAGCCGTGGGGCCGCGAGCAATGGGAACGCATCGCCGAGGGAACGCTCTTCGACGGCATGGAGAGCTGGCTGCCCTGGTTGCTCGAGGAAGAGCACCTACTCACCGACGTGTTGCCAGCGACGGCCAAGGTCGCGCTGGTCGAACCGCGCCGCATGCGCGACCGCGCCAACGATCTACTCGCCGAGGAAGACGACCTAGCTCGTGCTCTCGCCAGTACATGGGCCCGCGACCCGAACCGGACGTTCCCGCGCTTGCACGCCGAGACCGATCGGCTGCTGGCGAGTGGGCAGGCGATGTGGACGATCAGTTCCGTCCCCGAGACTCCCGACTCGCCGGTCGTCAATGCCAGCGGATGGGGACCCGTTGTCGGTGACGGCGAGGAGTTTGCGCAGCGGTTGAGTGCGTTGCTTGCCGACGGCTTTCGAGTCGTGGTCGCTGCCGACGGTGAAGGCTCGGCGCATCGCATGGCGAACTTGCTGCTCGATCGGGGGCTGTCGTTCGCGGTTCTTGAATCCGAAGCCTCGATCACCAAACACCTCGCACGCCCCGGTGGGTATGTGGTCACCGCTCCGATCCACCGCGGCTGCAATGTTCCGTTGGCGAAGTTGGCCATCGTTGCCGAGGCCGACCTCACCGGGCGCCGCCGCGCACATCGGCGCTCTCGCCCACGCAAGCGCCAGGGCACTGGGCTGTTCGAAGATCTCAAGCCCGGCAACTACGTCGTTCACTACCAACACGGCGTCGGCCAATACCAGGGAATGGTCAAGCGCTCGATCGGCGGCACCGAGCGCGACTATCTGCTGCTCAACTACAAGGGCGGCGACAAGTTGTACGTGCCCAGCGATCAGATCGATGCGCTACGGCAGTACGTGGGTGGCGAGACGCCGTCACTTCACCGGCTGGGTGGCAGCGACTTCGCGAAGGCGAAGGGTCGCGTGCGCAGCGCGGTGCGCGAGATCGCGCACGAGTTGGTCGTGCTGTATCAAAAGCGGGTGAACGCTGTCGGCCACTCGTTCGGCATGGACACTCCGTGGCAGCACGAGATGGAGCAAGCGTTTCCGTTTGTCGAGACACCCGATCAGCGCAAGGCGATCGACGAAGTCAAGGTCGACATGGAGCGTGCCTACCCGATGGATCGCCTGGTGTGCGGCGATGTCGGCTTCGGCAAGACCGAGGTCGCGATTCGCGCTGCGTTCAAGGCGATCCAGGATGGCAAGCAGGTGGCAGTACTGGCACCCACCACGCTGCTGGCAACGCAACATGGCAATACGTTCGCCGATCGTTTCGCTGGCTATCCGATTCGCGTCGAAGTGCTCAGCCGCTTCCTCACCGCCAAGGAAGCGAAGAAGGTCATCGAGGGTCTCAAGTCCGGCGAGGTCGACTGTGTGATCGGCACCCATCGGCTGTTACAGGAAGGCGTCGAATTTAAGGACCTCGGCCTGCTGGTCGTCGACGAAGAGCAGCGCTTCGGCGTGCAGGCGAAGGAGACGATGAAGAAGTTGAAGCACAACGTTGATGTGCTCACGCTGACCGCTACCCCGATTCCGCGCACACTCGAGATGAGCTTGGTCGGCATTCGCGACATGTCGCTGTTGCAAACGCCGCCGGCAGATCGGCAGCCGATCCTCACGTTCGTTGGCGGCTGGGATGAGCGCGTCGCGGTCGAAGCGATCCGGCGTGAACTGCTGCGTGAGGGCCAGGTGTTCTGGGTGCACAACCGCGTGCAGACGATCGATCTGGCCGCCGCTAAGTTGCGCGAACTAGTTCCTGAAGCGCTGATCGCGATCGCTCACGGTCAGATGGACGAGGGTTCGCTGGAACAGATCGTCGTCGACTTCTGGGAAGGTCGCTACGACGTGCTCGTCTGCACGACCATCATCGAAAGCGGCATCGACATGCCAACGGTGAACACGCTGGTCGTTGAGCGCGCTGATCTATTGGGCCTCGGCCAGATGCACCAGTTGCGCGGTCGTGTCGGCCGCAGCGGGTCGCGTGCGTACGCGTACCTGTTCCATCCCGAGGAAGCGCGACTCAGCGAAGAGGCGTACGAACGTCTGCGCACGATCGGCGAGGCGACCGAGCTGGGTAGTGGCTTCAAGATCGCGATGCGCGACCTCGAGATTCGTGGTGCCGGCAACTTGCTCGGCGAAGCGCAAAGTGGCCACATCGCCGCCGTCGGGTACGACCTCTATTGCCAGATGGTCACCGAAGCCGTCGGCGAGATGAAGGGCGAGACGCCGAAGGAACCGAGCGAGTTGAAACTCGACGTTCCGACCGATGCGTACCTGCCCACCGATTACGTGGCGAAGGAAGAGTTGCGGCTCGAGGCGTATCGCCGGTTGGCGGCCGTCACGACCAAGGCCGAGGTCGACGACATTCGGGTCGAGTGGGAAGATCGCTACGGCAAGGTGCCCGGGCCGGCGCAAGCACTGCTCGCCGTTGGTTCATTGCGCGCCGAGTGTCATCGAGTTGGTTTGAAGGATGTACAGATCATCGGCAGCTATGCGCGTCTCGGGCCGCTGGAACTGAAGGTCAGCGAAGAGATGCGGTTGCGTCGGCTCAATCGCGATGCGCTGCACAAGCCCGAACAACAACAGATCGTCGTGCCCCTGCCGCGCAACACCGAACCTGCCCAGTTCTTGGTCGACTTCCTGCAACAGCTACTTCCGCCCGCTTAGGCGGCAGCTTCGAACTCGCTCCACACGGTTGCCGCCTGCGGATGCTTCGCCACTCGCTCACGCAGCACGTTGCGTTGCGTCTCGGCGGTGAGCGTCGGTTGATCGACAGTAGCCCACTGCACCAAGCCACTCCAGAAACGATCGATCAGTTCCTGTCCTGCGATGGTGCCACCATCGTTCGTGCGAAACGATACGGCGGCACACTCGCCGAGGTACAGACATAGCGAGTAGACGTGAATCGCTTCGTCGGTGCGAATACGGCCAATGAGTTCGGCGGCTTCTTCGGCCAGCGCTCGCCGATCAGGGAACAGGTCGGGCGTACGCAAGATCGCCTGTGCATCGGCGAAGCCGATCTCGGCGCGGAACTCGATGATCAACAGATTCATGAGCAGCGACAACACGCCCTCGACCTCCGCAGCGATCTCGGGCATGAAGCGCCGATTGGCTTCCGGGCGCGCGATGTTGTCGGGCGGATCAACGTCGGCATACGCACCAGCACCGAACGCCAAGTCGCGGGCGATGAACCACATTTGGTCATGAGCGCCGACGGGCTCGTCGTCGTCGAGCGTGCCACCCTCGTCGAGACCGTGCGCTCTCAGAAGACCGTTGTTGAGATGACCGATCGCCATCTGCGAGATGTCGTCGACGATGTGCGGTGCAAGCTCCGGGAACGGAAACTCGGCAAGCAGCCGACCCTTTGCCTCGATCTTGCCAGTGATGGTGAGCGCATTCCAGAACGTCTCTCCCAG
>JAYVVU010000218.1:0-4149 GCA_043786755.1 Actinomycetota bacterium | reverse complement strand
CCATCAGCGTGGCCATGTAGCGCGCGATGGCGGGCTGATTGGCGAAGAAGTCGACTGCCTCGGCGACGGGCATGTCGAGTACTTCCGCGATGTTCTTGCCCTTGAACTGGATGTCGAGCGTGTCGCGGTTGTACCGGGCGCCCTTGCACACTTCGCAGGGCACGTACACGTCGGGAAGGAAGTGCATCTCGATCTTGATCGTGCCGTCGCCGGAACACGCCTCGCAGCGACCACCTTGCACGTTGAAACTAAAGCGACCGGGCAGATAGCCGCGCACCTTGGCCTCGGCCGTGGTGGCGAACAACTTGCGCACGTTGTCGAATACGCCGGTATACGTCGCCGCGTTGCTGCGCGGTGTACGACCGATCGGCGATTGATCCATGTCGATCACTTTGTCGAGCAACTGCACGTTGCGAATCGTCTTGTGCCGACCGGCGGCGTCCTTTGACTTGTAGATCTTCTGCATCAGCACCGGTAACAAGATGTCGCGCACCAGCGAGCTTTTGCCGCTGCCGCTCACACCCGTCACGGTCACGAAGCAGCCGAGCGGAATGCGCACGTCGATGTTCTGCAGGTTGTGTTCGCGCGCACCGACGATTTCCAGCCACTCGAGCCCTGGCACGCGCCGCTGCTTGGGAACCGGCACCGACTGGCGACCGCTGAGGTACTGGCCGGTAATCGAGTCCTTCGACTTCAGAATTCCGGGCACCGGCCCGCTGTACACGACTTCGCCACCGTGCTCGCCAGCGCCAGGGCCGATGTCGACGATCCAGTCGCTGGCCTTGATCGTTTCCTCGTCGTGCTCGACGACGAGCACCGTGTTACCCAGATCGCGCAGCCGCATGAGCGTGTCGATCAGGCGCTGGTTGTCGCGCTGATGCAGACCGATCGACGGCTCGTCGAGCACGTACAACGTGCCGACCAAGCCACTGCCGATCTGGCTGGCGAGGCGAATGCGTTGCGCTTCGCCACCAGCGAGCGTGCCCGCATTACGCGCGAGCGACAGGTAGTCGAGGCCGACGTCGAGCAGGAAGCCGAGGCGAGCGTTGATCTCTTTCGTAATTCGTTCGGCAATCATGCGATCGCGCTCGCCGAGTTCGAGGCCGGCGAGAAACTTCGACGACTCGCCGATGGGCAGGTCGCAGATCTCCGAGATGTTCTTGTCGTTGACGGTCACGGCGAGCGTTGCTGGCTTCAGGCGTGCGCCCTTACACGCCGCGCACGGCACCTCGCGCATGTAACCCTCGTATTGCTCGCGTGCCCAATCGCTCTCTGCGCCCTGGCGACGACGTTCCAACCAGGGCACGACACCCTCGTACGCAGTGCTGTATTCGCGCATGCGCCCGTAACGGTTTTTGTACTTCACCTTCAGGTTGCCCTCGACGCCGTACATGATGACCTTCTGCGACTTGGCACTGAGCTTCTTGTACGGCGCGTCGAGATCGATCTTGTAGTTGTCGGCGACAGCTTCCAGCATGCGCGTGAAGTACTGCGTGCTGCTGCTGCGCCACGGTGCGATAGCGCCCTCGTTGATCGACAGATCGGTGTCGGGGATCAGCAAGTCGGGGTCGACCTTGAACGTCGTGCCCAAACCGTCGCATTCGGCGCACGCGCCGTACGGCGAGTTGAAGGAGAAGTTGCGCGGCGCCGGTTCGTCGTAGCTCTTGCCGCACTTCGGACAAGCGAGGTGCTGGCTGAACGTCAGCGTCTCGCCCTCTACATTCTCGCCCTCTTTGGCGAATAGTTCGACCTCGGCTACACCGTCGGCCAACTTCAGCGCCGTTTCCAACGAGTCGGTCAGGCGGCGCTCGATTCCATCGCGGCGCACAAGACGGTCGATAATGATCTCGATACGGTGCTGTTCGTAGCGCGCGAGTTTCGCGTCGCGCTTCAGGAACTCGGCGATGTCGACGACCTCGCCATCGATGCGGGCGCGAACGAAGCCTTGCGCGGCGAGGTCTTGCAGCAACGTGTCGTACTCACCCTTGCGACCGCGGACAACCGGCGCCAACACCTGGAAGCGCGTGCCTTCGGGAAGCAGCAAAATTCGATCGACGATCTGTGAAGGCGTCTGTCGTTGCAGGCGCGTGCCGTCGTCGGGGCAGTGCTGCACGCCGATGCGCGCAAACAACAGCCGCAAATAGTCGTAGACCTCCGTGATCGTGCCGACCGTCGAGCGCGGGTTACGGCCTGCGCTCTTCTGGTCGATGGCAATCGCCGGCGAGAGACCCTCGATGACGTCGACATCGGGTTTGTCCATCTGCCCGAGGAACTGGCGCGCATACGAACTGAGCGACTCGACGTAACGGCGCTGCCCTTCGGCGTAGATCGTGTCGAACGCAAGGCTGCTCTTTCCCGAGCCAGAGAGGCCGGTGAACACCACCAAACGATCCCGGGGAATCTCGATGCTGACGTTCTTCAGGTTGTGCTCGCGCGCGCCCCGAACACTGATCTTCGGCAAGTTCTTGTACGGGTCCGGGGCCTTCGGCATGGATTTGGAAGGCTAGCGAGCGATCCCGTTCGCTGACGGGGAACCAAGACCCGCGATTACACGAATTGCCGAACTGCAGCTTCCACCTCTGCCGCGTGAGTGACGACCTGCCGGACCAGCGCAAGATCGGGCACGGCATCCTGGGCCGCAGCCTCAAGAGCGCTGCTCGCCGCTACCAATCGAGTCGCACCGAACACCGCAGCCTGCGACTTCAGCGTGTGCGCCGCCCGCCGAAGTGCCGACACGTCTGCGAGGGAATGAGAATCCAGCATCGTCTGCGCAATCGTCTCCAAGTCGGCGAGGAACTGCTCGATCAGTTCTGCCTCCAGGTCGGCGTCCTCACCGCCGACCAGTTCGGCTACCCGCTGGCGGAACTCGTCGCGGGTGGCCGCGATCGCCGAGTTTGCCGGCGCAATGTCGGGCTGCTCCTCGGCGGACACCTCGGCGAGGGCCGCGATCAGTTCGTCGCGGCGCAGCGGCTTAGAGAGATAGTCGTCCATGCCCGCGGCCAAGCACGCCTGGCGGTCGTCGCTCATCGCGTTGGCCGTCAGCGCCACGATGCGCGGCCGATTGTCCGCCATCGCAGCGACGATCCGCCGCGTTGCCTCAAGCCCATCGACGTCTGGCATCTGGACATCCATCAAGATCACGTCGAAGCGGCCGGCCAGCGCCTTTTCGACCGCCTCTTTGCCCCCGTCGGCGACTGTCACATCGTGGCCGAGCCGCACGAGCAGCGTGACGGCGAGCTTCTGGTTCATCAGGTTGTCTTCGGCGAGGAGGATCGCGAGTCGCCGCGGTGGTCCTGCAGTTGCGAGCAGAACAGCGTCGGCCTGGTGTGTGTCACCTGGAACCTCCAGGCCCAACGCCGCGCCCACGGCGCGCGCCAGCGACACGGGTGTGATCGGTTTGGACACCCAACCGAACGGCCCCATCGACTGCCATGAAGGATCAAGGACGACCTCGCGTCGTGGCGCGATGGACGTCAACACGAGAGCACTGCGGCGATCCGAGGACGACGCCGCCGACATCATGCCTGCATAGTGGCCGATCAGCTTGGCGGGGCAGTCGAGGACCACAACATCGGCATCGGCTTTCGCTAGTTCTTGTGGAAGTCCGGGTCCGGCCGTCGACTGCACAACCGTCGCGCCGAAGGAGTTGAGGTGATGCGAAATCAGTCGCCGTTGGAGCTCGCTCGCATCCGCGACCAGCACGGTCCAGCCCGCCAGGAAATCTTTCGGGACGAGTGCCGAACCAGCTTCGACGACGTCGGCGCAGAGCGTCAACCTGAAGGTGCTTCCAGAGCCGTCGCGGCCGGGACTCTCGACGGTGACCGTGCCACCCATCAACTCCGCCAATCGGCGACAGATGGCGAGACCCAAGCCGGTTCCGCCATATTTGCGTGCGGTTGAAACGTCGGCCTGACTGAACGACTGGAACAGCCGCCCCGTCTGTTCGGGCGTCAGGCCAATACCCGTGTCCGTGACGCTGATCGCAATGGTGGCCCGCTGACCGGGTTCATTGGTGTCGGCGGCAAGCGACAAGCGGACATGGCCCCGCTCGGTGAACTTGATCGCGTTTCCGAGGAGGTTGATCAGGATCTGCCGCAAACGGTTGGTGTCGCCGACGACGCGACCCGGAACCTCCGGCGCCATGTCGTA
>JAYVVU010000217.1:0-4149 GCA_043786755.1 Actinomycetota bacterium | reverse complement strand
ACGGAAGAAAGGTCACGATTCGCAACTCAGTCGGCCAACCCGCGTGGCTGATGGCGCTCGTGATGGATCTCCGCGGCTAGCGGTCGTTCCGGTCTCGGCTCGCCGCAACATCGAATCGGTAGACGTTGGTGTCGCGGGGCTTGAATCCAATGCGTTGATACAAGCGATTGGCGGCTTCGCGCGATGGACGCGACGTGAGATCGACCGTCGTGGCGCCTTTGTTGCTCGCGAGTTCGATCGCGAAACGGTTGAGCTGCTCGCCCACACCGTGACCGCGCGCCGCATCGTCGACCACAACATCCTCGATCCACGAACGCACGCCGGTGGGAATCCGGAACGTCACCAGCGTCAGCGTCGCCACCACCGCTCCGTCGAGCCTGGCGATGAGGACGTCGCTCGCAGGCGAAGCGATCATCTCTGCCAGTTCGCCCTTTGTCGGCGGTGCAGACCGCTGGGAGAGTTGCGGAATCAATTTCGCGAACGCCGTCACCAACTCGTCGGTGGCTGCGGCCGCTACTTCGATCGTGACGCTCACACACGCAGGCTACGCACCCGCTGATACCGTGCCCGGTCATGATCCTCACTTCGCTCGACGGCGTCAGCGTTGACGAATTCACCGATCACACAGGTTGGCAAGCGCAGCCAGCGGGGCTCTGCCAAGGCGACTTGTGCGTGCCAGCGCCTGGCAGTTTGCTCGCCGGCGGCACCATCGACATCACCGCGGCCGCGCAAGCGCTCGGTATGCCACTCGTGCGCAGCGACGAGCACGGCGTGTGGGCGTTGGGACCAGCGACCCTGAATGGCAAGGCGCTGGCTAGCGCGCAAGCCGCCGACCCAGCGCTACTTACGCGCGACGGCGAATCGTTTCGGCTCTCGTCGCTACGTGGCCGAAAGGTGCTGCTGGTCGCCTGGGCCAGTTATTGAGGCTGTCGCACCAGCCTGCCCGGGTGGCAGGCACTCCACGAAGAACTAGCCACGCTTGGGTTGACTGTCGTCACCGTCGCTCTCGACGTTGAACCGGAGCACACGTATCGCTGGATCGACGCTGCCGCACCTTCGAGCCCTCAGCTCGCGCATCCGCAGCTCATCGATACGCAGCACATCACCGACGAACTGTTCGGATTCAGCAACATCCCGATGGCCGTGTGGATCGACGAGACCGGCACCCTCGTTCGCCCCGCTGAAGGCGCCTCGATCGAACGCAGCGCGCTGCGCGATATGAAGGTTCCGGAAGGTTTGCCCGAGCGGTTTACGCGTCTGCTGGTTGAAGTGAAGAGCCTGCCTGAGTTCAGCGTCGAGTACCGCGCCGCGATCGTCGACTGGGCACAACATGGCGCAGAGTCGCGCTTCGCACTTAGCGCGGAGGAAGTGATCGCTCGCTCGCAGCCGCGCGGCGTCGATGAAGCGAAGGCCGCCGCTTGCTTCGAGCTCGGCGAGTACTTGCGACGAACCGTGGATGAAGCAGCCGCAGTGACGTGGTGGCGCGAGGCTCATCGTTTGTATCCGGGCAACTGGACGTACAAGCGACAGGCGTGGACGCTGGTCACCACGCCGGAAGGCGCGACCGAGAACGACCTGCTGCAGGAACCGAACGACGTGTACGAGGGCAGTTGGCTTGACGACGTAATCGCGAGCGGCGGCGGCGCGAACTATGTGGTGCTTCCAGAGCTCTAATCGCGCGGGGTGACGGGCTCCGTTTCCGCGCAGAGCGATAGCCTGCGAGCAATGGAGCACGTGCGCTGGCTGGCCCAACCGAAGTTGCGGCGACCGATGCTGATCGCAGCCTTCACCGGCTGGAACGATGCCGGCGATGCAGCCAGCAACAGCGTCCGCCACCTCGTAGAGGCTTGGCACGCGCAGCCGCTCGCTGAGATCGACCCGGAAGAGTTCACCGACTTCGCGACGGTGCGCCCGCACATTCGCCTGAGCGACGAGCAGAAGCGCACGATCGTGTGGCCGACTGTCGGTTTGTGGAGTGCCAGCACGCCGGGCGGCGATGTGATCTTGGCGCTCGGGCCAGAGCCGGCGTTGCGCTGGCGACTGTTCACCGACCAACTCGTCGGTATCGCGCAGCAGTTTGAGGTGTCGATGGTGCTGACCCTCGGCGCGCTGCTCGCCGATGTGCCGCACACCCGGCCGGTGCAACTGATCGGTACGGCGACCGAGGACGATGTGATCGAGCGCTTCGACCTCCAGCGCAGTCGCTACGAAGGCCCGACCGGAATTGTCGGTGTGCTGCACGACAGCTGCACCAAGTCGGATCTGTCGTCGGCCTCGTTGTGGGCCGCGGTCCCCGCATACGCATCGCAAGTGCCGTCGCCGAAGGCGTCGCTAGCGCTGATCGAGCGCGCCTGCGAGATGTTGGGCACTCCCAGCCCGACCGCGCAACTGCAGGGCGAAGCACAGGATTACGACAGTCGTGTCAGCACGTTCGTTGCCGACGATGGCGACCTGATGGGTTATGTGGCCCGGCTGGAATCGTTGGCGGACAGCGGCCAGTTGGTCGACGACGATTACTTCAGCGACAGCGACGACGACGATGACGACGACGACGACGACACTGTTGGTGGCGAACTCGGCGATGAGGTCGATGAGGTCGTTGCCACTGAGGTGAACAGCGAAGAACTGATGGCCGAGGTCGAGCAGTTCCTGCGCGACCAGGGTGGCAAGTAGTTAGAACTGCGTGCGCAGCAGGTACGCCTGGCGCAGCCCCTCACGCGCTCGATAAGCAAGTGCCGCGACCGCGTTTGGTGCCAGCCCAAGCAGCGGCGCAACCTCCGTTGCACTTCGGCCCTCCACCTCCGTGTGCCACAGAACTTGTTGCCAGCGTGCGGGCAGTGCCGCTAACGCCGCAGTCGCGAACGCACCATCTTCACGATCGTTCTCGCCATCGAGCAATGCGTCGTTGGCCTCGTCGCACATGTCGTCGCTCGGCAGTTCGCGATTGCAGCGCACACGGTCGTAGAACACATTGCGGATCGCTGCGACAAGATACGGACGGAACGAGACATCGGGTCCGCCACCCGATCGCGAAGCCCGCAGCACGCGTGCGAATGCTTCGGAGATGACGTCGTCAGCATCGGCACGGTTGTGAGTCAACGCGAGCGCCGCAGCGCGGGCCGCTGGGTAGTGACGGCGATACAACTCGCCGTAGGCATCGGAATCGCCAGCGCGCGTGTGATCGATCAACTCGGCATCATCCAATTGTCGAACAGCCATCGTGCTGGTCACGGTGCCAAGTCATCGTCAGCGTTGTGTACCGTCTTAAACGAATATGCGAATCCTCAAGCTGACAAGCGCGACCTTGACAATCGCTGGTCTGCTCGGTGCGTGTACCAACAACACGCCGCCGTCCTCGGCCAGAGAAACGACGGCCGAAACCACAACGACGGTTCGCCCCGACGACGGTGAACTGCTGATCGGTGCGATCCTGCCGCGCAGCGGAACTGCGGCCGAGCTTGGGTTATCGCTCAGCGATGCCCTCGCGCTCGCCGTCAGCGAAATCAATGATGCCGGCGGCGTCGGCGATCAGCCGGTGCGTCTCATCGAGCGCGAAGAAGGCGACAACGAGGCGACCGCCTCACTCGCGATGCTCGAGCTCATTCAGCTCGGTGTCGACGCCATCATCGGGCCGACGTCGTCCACCAACACGCTGGCAACGCTCGGAACTGCCATCGATGCCGGCGTGCTCACCTGTAGCCCGACAGCAACGGCGCTCGCGCTCGATTCGTTCCCCGACAACGGGCTGTTCATTCGCACGATCGCTAGCGACGCATTGCAGGCAAAGGCGCTGGCATCGCTTGTCGAATCGTCGGGTACCAGCAGCGCCGTCGTTGTCTACGTCGACGACAACTATGGTCGCCCCTTCGCCCAAGCGACGCGATTAGCAGTGCTCGCCGAAGGAACGTCGGTGAATGCGATGGTTGGCTTCACCGCTAGCGAAGACTCGATGGCCACGGCGGTCGAAGCCGTGATCGGTTCCGAGGCCGAGGTTGTCGTCGTGATTGCCGACGGCACAACCGGGCCAGCCATGATCAATGCGATCGACGACGCGAGCTCGAACAGGCTGACGTACGTAGTAAACGACGCGCTGCGTCGACCGGCGGTTTCGGCGGTGCCGTTCAGTCACAGCCTGCGCGCACGTATTGA
>JAYVVU010000216.1:0-4156 GCA_043786755.1 Actinomycetota bacterium | reverse complement strand
CGATTACGCGCGGTGTACGCCGGGTCGCACGTGACTAACGCGATGGTTGCGACCGTCGGGTCGATCGTTGGACTGACTGTCGCGTACTCGTTTGGTTTGACAAGCAGGCCGACTCGCGGCCGCACCGCGGTGCGATCGCGAACTAGATCGACGCCGAGCACGGTCGCCGTCCCACGCTCGACGGCGAGCAGACCTGCACACAAGCGCAACAGCGATGTCTTGCCGGCACCATTCGGTCCGCGCAGCAGAACAATCTCGCTCCGTTCGACGGTGAGCGTTGCGCCGGCAAGCGCAGGGAACGAACCCAGCACGGCGACAACATCAACAAGCTCAACGACAATTTTGTCAACGGCAATGTCAACGGCAGCGTCCACTAGCCAACGACGCTAGTGGAGCCTTCCGGTCTGGATCACTCCTCGGCAGATAGCGTCATTCAACGTGGTGGACGGCGTCGATTACTCCTCTTCACCTTTGGCGCGTTTTCGTCGCTATCGCGAACGGCGAGTTCCGTACTTCTCGCGGCCGAAACATCCACACGACTGGCATTGGGTCGTCGCTGGCATCGGCAAGGCGCTGATCACCGTCGGCCTGCTGATGTTTGCATTCGTCGGCTATCAGCTCTGGGGCACCGGCATTCAAACGGCGCAGGCACAGAATCGATTGGAAGACGAGTTCCGCAACAAGCTTGAGTCGACCACGACGACTACTGAGATAACCACCACAACCACCATCGTTACCGACTCAACAACGGTGCCCGGCGACACCACTCCGACCATCGTGACCAGCGTTCCCGTGGCGCCGCCGACCGAACCTGTTCTTGATGGTGATGCGATTGCGATCTTGCGCATCCCGCGCCTTGGCCTCAATTGGCAGGTCGTTGAGGGCGTCACCGTCGCCGACCTGAAGGACGGCCCAGGGCACTTTCGCGAGACCGTGATGCCGGGTCAGTTAGGCAATTCCGCAATAGCCGGTCACCGCACGACGCATGGGCATCCATTTCTCGAACTGGATCAACTTGAGCCCGGCGACCTGATCGAACTCACCACAATCCTGGGCACCTATACCTATGCGGTCACCGACAGCCTGATTGTCAAACCAAACGAGTACGCGACAGTCATTCCAACGATCGACCCGACGGTCGCAACCATCGCGTTAGTCACGTGCGACCCGGCGTACACCGCGCGTAATCGTTTGGTGGTGCGCGCCACGCTGGTACCCGCAGCAAGCTCGCAAGTGTTCGCGCCGCCGCCGCCGACACAGCCACCGACTTCAACGGACGACACGGTGTCGCCTACCGAGTCGACCATCGCCGGCGTAGACGTCAGCACGCCTGAGGTAACCGACGAGACCACGCCCGGCGACGAGGCGACGTTCAGCGAGGACGACGCCTTCAGTAACGGATGGTTCAGCGACTCGGCCGCATTCCCTCACGTGATTGGTTGGGGCGTGCTGCTGATCGCCGTCGGATTCGGTGCCTTCTTCGCTGGCCGTGCCGCGAGTCGCTTGTATCTGTGCTTTCTGCTCGGCTTTGTTCCATTTATCGTCGTTCTCTACTTCTGGTTCGAGAACGTAAACCGACTCTTGCCCCCTGGTCTGTGATGAACGACCCGGTACGCGCACGCCGTCAGACCATCGCGAAGTACACGAAGCTGGCGAACCGACTCGGCTATCTGTGTTGGGCCGTCGCACTGGTCACGTTCTTCGTCGGATTCATCGGCAGCTTCAACGACACGGTCTCCACCATCGTCATTGCTGGTCTGGTCGCCGGCTCGGTGCTACTCGCACCGGCGATCATCTTGGGCTACGCGATCAAGGCTGCCGAGCGCGAAGACCGTGAGCGGGGCGTGTGATATGACGGTGACGACATGAGCATGCGCCTCCCCGCTTCCGCTCGTCGCGAGCAAATCCTCGACGTTTCCGTGCAGGTGTTCGCGCGCAACGGTTTCCACTCGACCTCGATGAACGATGTTGCCGATGCGGCCGGCGTCACCAAGCCGGTGCTGTACCAACACTTCGACAGCAAACAAGATCTGTATCTCGCACTCCTCGACGAAGCAGGCAATCGGTTGCGGATGGCAGTCAGCAAAGCAGTCGCGGGCGCAGCCAACGGCAAAGAGCAAACCGAGATGGGTTTCCGCGCATACTTCCGCTGGGTCGCCGACGACCACGACGCGTTCTTGCTGCTGTTCGGGTCGCGCGCGAGTCGCGACGAGGAAAGCACTGCTGCGATCCGCCGCATTACTGCCGAGACCGCGAAGGCAATCGCACCGTTGATCGAAGCCGACATCGACCCCGAGCATCAGCGCACGCTGGCGCAAGGACTCGTCGGGCTTGCCGAAGGCGTCAGCCGCCACCTCGTGGAACGCGGCAAAGTCTTCGATCCCGAAGTGTTGGCACAGCAAGTAGCCGACATGGCGTGGGCCGGCCTACGCGCCGTCCACCGCAACGCCTAAGACTGTACGAGGGAGTTTGCGTCAAGAACCGTTTCACGGTGAGCCCGCAAACAATGGTTCACAGCCCGACAGCCTTTACGTAAAGCTCGAGAGATGGCTCAGGCGCGGATGGTGAAGCCTTTGTAGCCGTCGGTGAAGCCTGCCGCCACTAGCGCCGGCGCCCAGCGCGATGTCGGTGTCGTCGCTTCGCCGTCGATCTTGCGCACTTCCACGCTGCGCGCACGACCGTCCTTCACCAGCGCGGCCAACGCTTCTGCCCAACCGGCATCGTCGGCGGCTGCCGCGAATGTGACGACGTGATGCGAGCGCCGGTCGAACCACACCAGCGGCACTCCCCCACGCGAGATCACGACCGCGCCGGCCGCGCGCGCTGGCCGACCCGGTGACTCGGGCCACGCAATCGCCGCGCCATACGGCTGCGCGGGGTCGGTGGCCGCGAGCGTCTGCAACACGTCGGACGCGTCGCGCAACGAGCGCAGACGATCGACAGCACCGGGCAGGCTGAACTGCGCGGCACCCAAACCGTCGACGAAGTAGCCGCGCCGCGTCTGGCCACGCTCCTCCAACACCTTCAGCACTCCGTACACACCCGCGTAACCACCGCGCACTCCTTCGGCCAGCACGGCCTCGCGAGTGACAACGCCGTAGCGATCGAGCAACTGCAACGCCATTGCGTGCGCAGCCACAGTCGCCGACGGCGCTGGTTGCAACAACGGTGCGACCAGGCTCCAACGGCCAGCGCCAAGCGGTGGGCCGATGCGGGTCAGACGACCGGGGCGCGGTCGGCCACGTGCTGGCCCGGAAGGCCGCGCCGACCGAGCGCCCTTCGAGTGCAGCAGCGCGCGCAATGGAGCTAGCGAGTCGTTGGTGACCTCGCCGGCCCACACCAAGTCCCACAGCGCTGTCAACAGCTCGGTGTCGGATGACTCGGGCGACGCGGCGCGCACGCCATTCCAAAAGCTGGCACCGTGTTCGGCGAGGCGCGCACGCAACGCATCGTGCAACGGACCCTCCGGCGACGGCGGTGATTCCCATCCGAGTGCGAGCGTCGGAAGTTGATCGGCGAAGCACAACCGAATGCGACCGTCGTTGACACCCAGGCCGCCGGCGCCGATCCATACCAATTCACCCGCCATGCACAACTCATCGATGTCGGACGGGCGGAACGACCGCATTCGGGCAGGAAGCACTTCGGTCTCCACTGTGCTCGCGACTAGAGCCGCGCCCTGCAACTGACCGATTGCTTCGACCAGACCATCGAGACCTTGGCGAGCTGATGGAATCGAGTGCCAGCCGAGAAGGAACCGTGCGTACGCCTGTTGATCGACGGGTTCGATCTCGCGCCGCAGAGCGGCCAGCGAGCGCCGGCGCAGTTGACGCAGCACTTCAACGTCGCACCACTCGTGCGCCGCGTCGCCGGCCGCGAAGGGGCGGAACTCGCCGCGCACGACGCGACCATCGGCCTCGACGGCGGCGAGCGCACCGAGCGTGCGATCGAGCGAGATGCCAAAGCGCACAGCGACTTCGTTGGCGATGAGTGGTCCGTGAGTGCGTGCGTAACGAGCGACCAACGATTCGAGCGGGAGCGGTACGGGCTCGGTGAACTCGCGCGGCAGGCCAAGCGGCACATTGCAACCGAACGCGTCGCGATAACGAGCGGCGTCTTCAGCAGCGATGTATCGATCCGCGCCAGCAACGGAGAC
>JAYVVU010000215.1:0-4167 GCA_043786755.1 Actinomycetota bacterium | reverse complement strand
GTGCTGTGCCCATAAAGCGGGCGATGCTCTCGCTGAATTGGCCGAAGGCGTCGGGGTCGTAGTGCACCCCAATGCGACGGCGCTCGCGCGGTGTGGTGAGATCTTCCTTGCGTTTCATCGGGACACCGTCGCTGCATTCACCCGCCTGCGCTGGCGCCAACCGGTGGGAAGTGTGCGGTCGAGCACGTCGTCGACAGTAATTGCACCGAGCAGTCGCCCGGCTGCATCGCAGACGCCGACCGACAACAGGTTGTAGCTAGCGAGCCGCTCAGCAACCTCGCGCTCGAGAATCTCGGGAGTGATGGTCGGTTCGTCGGCAATGCACTGGCCAAGTTCCATTGACGGTGGTTCGCGCAACAGTCGCTGGAAGTGAACAACGCCGAGGTAGCGCCCGGTCGGTGGCTTGTACGGCGGACGGACGACGAAGACTTGGGCAGCGATGCTGACCAACCACTCAGGGTCGCGAATCTCTGCGAGCGCTTCAGCGACAGTTGAGTTGGCACCGAGGATCACAATGTCGGGCGTCATCAACGCACCGGCGGTGCCCTCCTCGTACGCGAGCAGGCGGCGCATAACGTCGGCGTCCTCTGCGTCCATTGCGTCGAGCACGCGCGTGCGCTGCTCGCCTGGCATCTCGACGAGCAAGTCGGCAAGGTCGTCGTACTCCATCTCTTCCAACACACTGACGACGCGCTCGATGTCGAGGCCTTCAATGATGCGCAACTGTTCGGCCTCGGGCAGCTCCTCCAACAAATCGGCAAGTCGTTCGTCGTCCATTGCTTCGGCTAACTGCTTGCGCTGTTGCATCGGCAGCGCGCGCACAACACCCGCGACGTCGCTTGGGTGCATGTCGCGCAAGCGCGCCGCTTCAGCCGACATCTCGGTTGCGTCGCCGGATTGAAACAGCGATGGATGCTCGGCAATATCGATCAGGCGATACACGGGCCGACGCCCAAGTGCATGCTTGGTGGCTACTCGCACCTTCGCCGGCTCCCACCAACTCTGCTTGCCGTCGGTCGCTTGGCTGAGCGCGACATCGGTGACGAATTCGTCGCCAACTTTGCGGTCCATTACGTCGCGGCTGACGAGCAGTTCGCCGGCGCGCGGCTTGAACGGGTTGAGGTCGACGTCCCAGCTACGCAGGCGTGCACCATCGATGTCGAGCGAGGCGATGCGGGCGGCGTTGACGAAGATGCGGCGGCGCTGACTGCTGGCGACGAAGCCCAGCACACGCGGCTTGCCGCCACGAGCCCCGGGGATGACGACGATGTCGTCGAGGCGACCGATTGCCGCGCCTGCCGCGTCGAGGAGCGGGAGGCGCATGATGCGGGATGCGTAGATCAGGTCGCCTGCCATGCGGCAAGGCTACCCCCGACCCTCCGCGGTGGTGTGTGAGTTACAGCGGGGTGAGCGCGACCATCGTGTCGTAGTACGCGACGCCGCCACCCCAATCAGTTTGCGCGTCATTGGTCAACGAGTTGGCCACTTGCCCTGCTGCGCCACCGTGCTGCGCCGACCACCAACCCCACGGAATCGATACGACACCCGGTCGCACGCGTTGGCTGAACTTCACCGGAACATCGACCGCGCCGCGGTCGTTCCACACGCGCACGCAGCGACCCTCCGCCAGATCGAGTGCCGCCGCGTCGTCAGGGTGCATCTCCAGCGCGGGTGCTCCCTCCAACGGTCCGTGCTTGGGAAGGTGCGAGTAACTGCTGTTCAGGAATCGGTTGTGCTGCTTGGGGGTCATCAGGCGGAACGGGAACCGATCGGCCAACGCCCACTCGCTCGCCGCAAGGTAGGTCGGCAGCGCGGGCTGACCGAGCGCGGGTAGTGAGTCGCAACGCAACTCAACTTTGCCCGAAGCTGTCGGGAACCCTCCGTTGGCCCACGGGCGACCGTCCTCTGGGTAAGGCACGCGCACCCAACCGTCGGCGCGCAACTGATCGATATCAGTGGTCGGTAGTGCTGCGCGCAGCGCAGTGATGTCGTCCTCGAACAACGACGGCTCGGTGAAGCCCATCGCGCCGGCGAGCCGACGATGCAACTCGCTATTGCTGACGGCTTCGCCTCGCGGCTCGATCGCTGGCTCGTTCCATCCGGTGTACATGTGACCCCACGACGGCACGACATCGACCGATTCCAGCTGCGTGGTCGCCGGAAGGATGATGTCGGCGTAGCGCGCGGTGTCGGTGATGAACTGCTCGTGCACAACCGTGAATAGATCGTCGCGCAGTAGGCCCTGACGCATGAGCTCCGTGCTCGGCATCGAGACCATTGCGTTCACGCCGACCATGAGTAGGGCCATGATCGGATTGTCGGTGCTGACCAACTCGCGACCGACTTGGCCCATCGGTATGCCGCGGCGGTCGCGCCCGTCGCGCAGGTCGGGCCGCGACAACGCTGCCGGATCGGTGATCTGCTCGTTCCACACGCCAACACTGCGCGCGTACCCACCGCCCTGATCGCGCCATGCACCGACGAGTGCGGGCAGGCAAGTAAGCGTACGGAAGAACATCGCGCCGTGCTCGTGATGTTCGGCGCCAACGAGTGTGCGAATTGCGGCCGGGCGAATCGTTCCGTACATCTGCGCCAGACGCTCGATGTCATCGGCCGCGAGTCCGCACACTTCGGCGGCGCGCGCCGGGGTCCAGTCGGCGACATGCGCCGCGAGATCGTCAAAACCAAGCGTGTGTTCCGCGACCCACTCTGTGTCGACGAGTCCGTCACGGATGAGGACATGCATCATCGCCAACATCAGCGCGACGTCGGTGCCGGGCAGTGGTTGCAAGAACCAATCAGCCGACTCGGCTGTCATTGTGCGCAACGGATCGATCACGACTACCTGCGCGCCGTTAGCGCGGGCCGATTCGATGAAGGGCCACAGGTGACGGTTAGTGAGTCTCGTGTTGGTGCCCCACAAGATGATCAGTTGGCTGTGCGCCAGATCGCTCGGATCGATCCCCATACCGGTGCCGTTGGTTGTCTTCGTGCCAGTGCCGGCAACTGCTCCACACAAAGAACCCGTGGTTTTCGCCGCGGCGAGATGATTCCAGAAGCGTTGGCCAAAGCCCAGCGCCAGCAGGCTCTGGTTGCCCGCGCTGAACACCGGCAGGATGGCACTGGCGCCGTGCGCGCTCACGACGGCCTGGAAGCGTGCGCCGATCTCGGCGAGTGCTTCGTCCCACGTGATCTGTTCAAACTCGCCGGCGCCCTTGGCACCAACGCGGCGCAACGGGTACAGCACACGGTCGCTGCTGTAGGTGCGGTCGAGGAACTTGTTCACCTTCGGACACAGTTCGCCCTTGCTGTACGGATGCGCCGGGTTGCCGCGTAGTTGCACAGCGATGCCATCGGTGACTGTCGCCTGCCAGCCGCAACTGTCGGGACAGTCGTGATGGCATGTCCCGTTGACGACTCGTGTTGTCGTTGAGGTTGCGGCACTCATGCCAGCGCCTTCTTCAGCACAGTCCCCGCCAGCGCAACAGCCTCGAGGTCGTGCGCGTCGGGCATGTTGCACACAACACCGTCGAGGCCGGCATCGAGTAGTGCACGTACCTGCGCGCCAACTTCGTCAGCGTCGCCGACGATGAACGACTTCACGCGTGCCTGAATGTCGGGCGGCAAGCTGTCGATCGATGCGCCACCGAGGCGCGCGCTCAGCTTCTTGTTCGCTTCTTCCATCGTGCGGCCGACGCAGAGAGTCGCGAGCTTCGTGCGACAGATCTCGGCGGGCTTGCGGCCAATGCGCTCGCAATGCTCGTCGAGCACACCCATCAGGTGACGCACCTGTGTGGCGTCGCCGAACACGTTGCACGCATCGCCGTACTGCGCCACCATCCGCAACGTCTTGCGCTCGCCGCTGCCGCCGATCAGGACTGGCGGGCCGCCAGCTTGAATCGGCTTGGGTGAGTTCAGCGCATCCTTGACGTGGAACCACTTGCCGTCGAACGTCGTCGTGTCGTTGACGAACATGCTCTTCGCGATCTGCAGTCCTTCTTCCAACTTCTCGAAGCGATCGGTGAACGAGCCGAACTCGAAGCCGTACTCGTCGTGTTCCTTCTCGAACCATCCAGCGCCGATTCCCCAAATCGCGCGACCCTTCGAGATCACGTCGAGGCAGGTGACCGTCTTCGCCAGTACCGCCGGGTTGCGATACGTCATGCC
>JAYVVU010000214.1:0-9523 GCA_043786755.1 Actinomycetota bacterium | reverse complement strand
CGCTCGGCATTCCGGTCGTGCACGACCTTCCTGCGGTCGGCCAACACATGCAGGATCACCTCGAGGTGTACGTACAGCATTCGTGCAAGCAACCGGTGTCGCTGCAACCGAACATGAAAATGTGGCGTCGACCATTCATTGGTTTGCAGTGGCTGTTCCGCAAGGGTCCGGGTGCAAGCAATCACTTCGAGTCGGGCGGCTTCGCGCGCAGTAACGAGGATGTTGCCTACCCGAACCTGATGTTCCACTTCCTGCCAATCGCTGTGCGCTACGACGGCTCGTCACCCGCGGGTGGTCACGGCTACCAGGTGCATGTCGGCCCGATGTATTCCGATGCGCGTGGCTCGGTGAAGATCATCTCCACAGATCCGAAGGTGCATCCCGCGCTGCGCTTCAACTACGTGTCGACCGAGCAAGACCGCCGCGAGTGGGTGGAAGCAATTCGCACTGCACGCAGGATTCTTAGCCAGCCGGCGATGGACGAGTTCAACGGCGGCGAAATCTCTCCCGGACCGGAAGCGGTCACCGACGAGCAGATTCTCGATTGGGTGCGCCGCGACGGTGAAACAGCACTGCATCCATCGTGCACCTGTCGCATGGGTGCAGCCGACGACGACAGCGTGGTTGACCCCCTGACGATGCGCGTACACGGCACCGAGGGCTTGCGTGTGGTCGATGCGTCGGCGATGCGCTACGTCACGAACGGAAACATCTACGCGCCCGTGATGATGATGGCCGAGAAAGCGGCCGACCTGATCTTGGGCAACACTCCCCTTGCACCCGAAACTGTGTCGTACTTCGTGAAGTGATGACGTGAAGTGAAGCGCATGGGCGCCATCGTGTTAACCGGTCACGAGGCGTACTTGGGATCTTCGCGATCGAGGATGGCCAGCAGTTCCCCAAAGTGCGAGTCGGCGCCAGTGCATTCGAGCCATTGCTTGCAGGTCAGGGCAGCGACTTCGTCTTCGAGTATCGCGAGCGGTCGACCGGTCGAGAGTGCGAGCACCTGCACCTTGCATGCTTGTTCGAGGTAGTACAGCTCGTCGAACGCCTCCGCGACGGACGAGCCGATCACCAGCACGCCGTGGTTGCCCAAGAACAGCACGCTGTTGTTATCGCCGAGCAAATTCGCTACCCGCTCGCCTTCAGAGTCGTCGACGAACATGCCCGCGTAGTCGCGGTCGTAGCCAATGCGGTTGTAGAAACGACAGGCGTTCTGATCGAGCATCTGAAACTTGTAATCAGCCAGACACGCGAGCGATGTGGCGTACGGCATGTGCGTATGCAGCACGACGCGGGCGCGCGGCAAGCGCTGGTGCAGATGTGCATGTAGGTACCACGCCGTACGGTCGGCTTCCGGGTCGGCGGCGGCTATGCCCGCCTTGCTCGCGTCGAGCAACAAGAGGTCGCTTGCCTTAATCCGAGAAAAGTGACGCCCAACAGGATTCAACAGGAACTTGCTGCCATCGTCGGATACGGCCGCACTGAAGTGGTTGGCGACGGCCTCGTGCATGTTGAGTCGCGCCGTCCAGCGGAAGGCCGCCGCCAGGTGTCGGCGTGTCTTCTTTTCTTTCATGTCAGTTCTCTTCCGTGAGGAGTGGGGGAAAGCCGGGTGCTCGTAGATCTGTGTTCATCGCGTCCTCCAACAGCTTGACGACTTGCGTCGACCACGCACCCCCACCGTACTGTGCACGGGCGCGTTGGAAAGTCTGCTCGGTGAGGCTCGCGAGGTCGAGCGGCACGCCCAGATCGCGCCCAAACTGTGTCGCAAAGCCCAAGTCCTTGATGGCCAAATCCATCGTGAAGCCGACGTTGTAGCTGCCGTTCAGGATCAGCTTCCCCTCGGTTTCGTGCACGAAGCTGTTGCCGGAGCTGTTAGCTATCGCGTGGAACGACTTGCCCAGATCAAGGCCGCTGCACTTGGCCAACATCAGTGCTTCGCCAATCGAGACGAGGTTGATGAAGGCAAGCATGTTGGTAATCACTTTGATCACCGCCGCGCTACCGAGATCGCCCATGTAGAGCACCGGTGCGCCGATTGCCTCCAGCAGCTGCGCATGTTCGCGATACAGCGCTTCGTCGCCGCCGACCAACACCGTGATTTCGCCTGCCGCCGCCTTATGCACGCCACCGGTGACCGGTGCCTCCAGCGTGCGCACGCCGCGCTCGGCGGCTAGCGCAGCAAGCCGCAACGTTTCGGCGCGATCGTTGGTGCTGTTGTCGATCCACGTGCCACCGGCGCGCATGCCGGCGAGCACTCCGTTCGGACCGGCGACAACGGCATCAACCGCTGCCGGTGACGGCAAGCAACTGAACACCACGTCGCACTGATCGGCCACCTCGCGCGCAGAGTCGGCCCATTGCGCGCCACCCGCGATCAGCGGTGCCGCTGCATCGCGATTGAGGTCGCTGACAACTATGCGATGTCCGGCTCGCAGCAGGCTGCCCGCCAGATGAACACCTAGATTGCCAAGCCCGACATAACCAACACGAACTCCGTCATTTTGCATCGCGCCATTATCGCAGCGGCGGTGGCGACGGGCACAAGCGGCACCGGTCGCCACCGCCGAGGCAATGACTCTTTACTTGAAACGACTCTGAAACGCTTAGCTCAGTTGAGCCACGCACCCCACACGTCGGGGTTGTCGGCGACCCACTTGGCCGCGGCTTCGGCAGGAGTCATGCCGTCACGGTCGACGTAGCCGGCAATTTCACTCTGCTGTTCGGTCGTCAGTTGAAAGGCGCGGAGCACCTTAAAGGCTGCCGGGTTCTTGGTTTCGAGGTTTGCATTGGCGGCCTTCATCAGCTCGTCAATCTGATAGTCGCACGCATACAGTCCGTCGCCTGAAGCGGCGGAAGCTGCGCATGCTGGCGTCACCGGCGGCAGCGCGACTTCGACCAACTCCACTTCCAACTGCTTCCAGTGCGGCTTCCAGAACTGCAGCAGCAATGGCTTGTGATCGGCGATTGCCTGATCGATGCTGGCGAGCAACGCTGGCTCGCTACCGGCCACCACGTACTGAAGCGGCAGGCCGAGGTTGGCGATGATCTGCTCGTCAAACGTGACGTAGGTCGGATCACCCATCGTGAACTGACCAAGGTCGCCGGTCTCGGCGGTTGCGAACAACTTGGCCAACTCGGGGTCTTTGAATCCTTCCCACGTCGCAAGCTCGGGATGCTCGTCGACCACGAACTTCGGAACGTACCAGCCGATCTTGGCCGACGGCCCGAGCAGGCCGAGGTCGATAACGGTTCCCTTCTCGGTGATGTAGGTCTGATAGTCAGCGACGTGCCCCGAGGGCCACACTTCGAGAACGGCATCGATGGTGCCGTCATCAAGCCCGACCCAAGTGGCGTTCTCATCGATCTCAATTATCTCAACTGGAATGCCGAGCTGGCACTCGATCACGCTCTTCGCGACGAACCCATTCACTCTGGAACCAGCCCAAGCGTTGACCGCCAGCGTGACAGCGTCACCGCTCAGCGGTTTGCAACCATCGCCCGACGACGCGGCTTCCTTCTTGTCGTCGCCGCACGCAGCCAGCGTGACCGCCAGCAGCAATCCGGCAACAGCCAGACTTCTTTTGTTGCCAAACTTCATGTACTCCCCCTCGTTGATCGGCGTTCGCTGTCGGGGCGGGTGCCCCATGCTTGAGTGATGCGGTCAAGCATGATCGCCAGCAACACGATACTCAAACCGCCTGCCACGCCCTGACCAAACTTCAGATTCGGCTTAGTCGTCGCTTCATACGAAACCAAACCCAGTGCGCCGGCGCCAACAAGGGCGGCAATGATGACTGTCGCGAGCACCATCAGCAAGGTTTGGTTAATACCCAGCAAAATCGCCCGCCGTGCAAGCGGTAGTTGCACGTGGCGCATCTCCTGCGCTCCAGTAGCACCAAACGAAATCGCGGCTTCGCGGGGTGCACTGGCGACCTCGCGCATGCCGAGCGAGGTCAACCGAATACATGGCGGCACGGCGTAAACCACGCACGCGACAACGCCCGCCGCGCGCCCTGCGGAAAATAGGAACACCACAGGAATCAGGTAGACGAACTGGGGCATCACCTGCGCAATGTCGAGAAACGGGCGCAACAGACGTTGCACCGTGTCCGAGCGGCCAGCCCACACGCCGAGCGGGAACGCGATCAACACGCTGATCGTGATCGCGACCAGCACTTGACTGAGCGTGTTCATGGCGATGTCCCACAACTGAATTTGCCCGCCTCCGCCGGGGATCGTGCCCATCGTCGCGATCAGCACCAAGCAGATGGCAATGGTCGCCGCTAGCCGCCACCCTCTGCTCAGCCAACCGATGAATGCGAAGCCGACAACGATCAGCAGCCACGGCACCCACAACAAGAAGGTCTTTAGAGGCTCCAGCACCTGAATGACCATGAAATCACTGATCGCCTGCGTGCCACCAATCACCGGCACTCCCTTGCGCACATTGCGCTGGAGCCAATCGACTGCCGAATCCATAGGCGTCGAAATGTCGTACTTGAGCCACGATGGGAAGTCGCGCCAGTCCAGTGCATGAGCTAGTAGAACAACGACTACGACGCCCGCGATTCCGATGGGGGCAACCAAGCGACGCGGGACTTCTGCGAGTCGGCTACCTCTCCATCGAAAGCCTCGTATGCCACGCGCTTTGCGTCCGGCGGAGATGCGGTCAAGGGCGATCGCCATCAAGACGATGCCCATGCCAGCCGCGAATGCCTTGCCGACCTGCTGAGTCTGCAACGCAGTCAGCACACTCTGACCCAAGTCGCCCGTGCCCAGCAGCGAGGCGAGCACCACGATCGCGAACGCCATCATGATCACCTGGTTGAGACCGAGCAGGATCGTGTTCTTCGCTAGTGGCAGCTGCACCTTGAACAGTTGCTGCCATGAAGTTGCACCAAACGACTGGCCGACCTCGTTGACCACCACCGGCACTTGACGCAGCCCGAGGTTTGTCAGACGCACCGCTGGCGGAAGTGCAAACACGACAGTGGCCATCACCGCGGGCGCGAACTTGATACCGAAGAACAGCACGAGCGGACTGAAGTACACGAAGATCGGCATCACCTGTGCGGTATCGAGCAGCACGCGCAGAACGCGTTCGGCGCGGTCCGACTTCGCCGACAGAACGCCGAGCGGGATTCCGATGACCAAGGCAATGACGACGGCAACGATCATGATCGCAAGCGTGCGCATCGCCAAGTCGAAATCAGCAACGACGCCGACGCCTGTCATCGCCGCCGAACCGGCGATTGCAGTGCGGATACCGCCGGTCCGCCAACCGATAGCCGCGATCAGCGCGACGACGCCCGGCCAACGAAGGTCGAGCAACAGCGTCTCGGTGTGTTCCACGAACCACGTGAGAAAGTCGGTGATCGGATTGAAGATCCAGCGAAAAATCGGCGACGACTGCCGGTTGGTAATCGACCACTTGTAGCGATCCTGCGCCCAGCGCTGGATCCCGGAATCGAGCCAACTGGGAACCTCGCGTTTGGCGAGCAGTGCCCCGACGGCCAGCGCGGCAAACGCGGCCAACGAGATGTTGCGACGACGCATTCGATAGCGCCGTACATCGTCGGACTCGTGCGTCGGCAGCGTCTCGACCGACACGACCACTGGCCGCTCTTGGGTTGTGAGTACCTCGCTCACTTACGAGGCCTCGGTGGCGATCACCGACAACACGCCGACGCGATCGAGTGTGCCGACGTTCTTGCCCGCGCGCATGACGCGAACGGGCAGGTCGTTATGCGCGACAAGCCTGACGGCCTCGCGAACCTTGCTGCCGGATTCGACCTCGCCGCAGCACGGGCCATCGCTGGCCGGTCCCATCACCGCATCGACCGGTACAACATGCGAACGCGGGACATCGCGCACGAAGTTGGCGACGTATTCGTCGGCCGGCTGCATGACGACTTCGGCGGGCGTGCCGACTTGCACGAAACGACCGTCGCGCATAATCGCGATGCGGTCGCCAAGGCGTAGCGCCTCGGACAAGTCGTGGGTGATGAACATCATCGTCTTGCTGACCTCACGCCGCAGTCGAACGATTTCGTCCTGCATCTCGCGCCGGATCAAGGGGTCCAGCGCTGAAAACGGCTCGTCGAACAACATGATGTCGGGGTCGGTGGCCAACGCACGGGCGAGACCGACGCGCTGTTGCTGGCCACCGCTCAACTGGTGCGGCTTGTAGTCGCCCATCCCGGGCAAACCGACCAACTCCAACACGCTGCCGGCCCGCTTGCGCCGATCAGCCTTGCCGACACCGCGCAGCTCGAGACCGAAGGCCACGTTGTCGAGCAACGTGCGGTGCGGCAACAGGCCGAAGTGCTGGAAGACCATCGACACCTTGTGCCGGCGAATCTGCAACAGCTCGTCGTCGCCGGCTGCCGTGACGTCGACGCCATCAACCAGCACGGTTCCTGACGTTGGCTCAATCAGGCGCGTAATGCAGCGGATGAGCGTGCTCTTGCCGCTGCCCGACAAACCCATCACCACGAACACTTCGCCCGGTGCCACATCCAGGCTGACGTCGCGCATCGCAACCACGTTGCCAAAGCGCGCTTGCAGGTCGCCGCGCGGTAGATCGGCCTCTGCCGACCCGACAATGCGCTCGGCCCGCGGGCCGTACACCTTCCATAGATCGCGAACCGAGATCATCGGATCCACTTCACACTCCCCCAAGGGTTGTCCCAGTTGGCGAATCATACGCGATGATGCATGAGTGACCGCACCCCCCATATCCGCCAGAGCCGTTGTGATTGGTGGCGGAATCGTGGGCTGTTCGACCGCGTATCACCTTGCCAAGTTGGGCTGGACCGACACAGTTCTGATCGAAAAGCACAAACTCACCTCGGGCAGCACGTTCCACGCGGCAGGGCTAGTCGGCCAGCTTCGTACAAGCGCCAACATCACTCAGCTGTTGGGCAACTCGGTCGAGTTGTACAAGACGCTGGAAGCCGAGACCGGTCAGGCAACCGGCTGGAAGATGAACGGCGGATTGCGGCTCGCCTGTAACAACGAGCGCTGGACGGAAGTGAAACGACAGGCGACGACAGCGAAGAGCTTCGGACTCGAGATGCATTTGCTGTCGCCGCGCGAGGCACAAGATCTGTGGCCACTGATGCAGGTCGATGATGTGGTCGGCGCCGCGTTTCTTCCGACCGACGGACAAGCCAACCCGAGCGACATCACGATGGCGCTAGCGCGTGGCGCGCGAATGGCCGGCGCCACGATTTGCGAAGACACGCTGGTGCTCAGCATCGAGGTGGTCGACGGCGTGATCAAAGCGGTCGTCACCGACCAGGGGCGCATCGAGTGCGAACGAGTCGTGCTGTGTGGCGGGCAATGGACCCGCGCGTTGGCAGCGACAGTTGGCGTCAATGTGCCACTTGTTTCGGTCGAGCATCAGTACGTGATCACCGAGCCACTTTCGCCGGAGGCACCGCGCGACCTGCCGACTCTGCGCGATCCCGACCGCCTGACCTATTACAAGGAGGAAGTCGGCGGCTTGGTGATGGGCGGCTATGAGCCAAACCCGGTTCCGTGGGCGGTAAACGGCATACCGCAACCGTTTCAGTTCCAGCTACTCGATCCGGACTTCGATCACTTCGCCCCAACCATGGAGCTCGCGATCGGGCGCGTGCCCGCGCTAGCGGAGACCGGTATCCGACAACTGATCAACGGCCCGGAGAGTTTTACGCCGGACGGCAACTTCATCCTCGGCGAAGCGCCGGAGCTCGCGAACCTGTTCGTCGGCGCTGGCTTCAATGCGTTCGGCATCGCGGCAGGCGGTGGCGCGGGTCAAGCCTTGGCGCAGTGGGTGCACGACGGCGCGCCGCCGTACGACTTATGGGTGGTCGACATCTGCCGCTTCGGCAAGCCGCACCAGAGCACGGACTGGGTGCGCACGCGCACACTGGAGGCCTACACGAAGCACTACACGATGGCGTGGCCGTTCGAGGAGCACGAGAGCGGTCGGCCCAATCGCACGTCGCCGCTGTACTCGCGTCTCACCGCGGCCGGCGCGGTGTTCGGTGAGAAGCTCGGCTGGGAGCGCCCGAACTGGTTTGCTGATTCGGCGCGCGGCGAGGCCGCGCACGATGAGTACACATACGAACGCCAGAACTGGTTCGCCGCGGTCGGTCGCGAACATGCGGCGTGTCGCGAGGCGGCGGTACTGATCGACCAAACGTCGTTCGCCAAGTTCAGTATGAAGGGGCCCGATGCGTTGGCCGCGATGAGTTGGTTGTGCGCGAACAACGTCGATAAGCCGGTCGGCTCGCTTACCTATACGCAACTGCTCGACGATCGCGGCGGCATTCAGTGCGATCTCACCGTTGCCCGCGTCGCTGACGACGAGTTTTACATTGTCACCGGTACCGGCTTCGCAACGCACGACTTCAATTGGATTCGGCGCAACATTCCCGCCGGGCTCAATGCGACGCTGACCGACATCACCGAGACGCGCAGCGTGCTGTCGCTGATGGGTCCGAACTCACGCACGATCCTTCAGTCTGCGACCGGAGCCGACCTATCGAACGCTGCGTTCCCGTTCGCCACAATGCAGGATGTAACGATCGCGGGCGACGCACTACGCGCGCTACGCATCACCTACATGGGCGAACTCGGCTGGGAGTTGCACGTGCCGGTCGCTCACGCGGCGGCGGTCTACGACGCTCTCATCGAGGTCGGGCGCTCGCACGGGTTAGTCAACGCTGGGTATCGCTCGATCGAGAGCTGTCGCCTGGAGAAGGGTTACCGCGCCTGGGGCAGCGACATCGGCCCCGATCACACTCCGCTCGAAGCCGGACTGGGTTGGGCAGTGAAGTTGAAGTCGGGCATCGCATTCAAGGGGCGCGACGCAGTCGAAGCCCAGCGCGCGAGTGGCGTGAAGAAGATGCTTGCTGCGTTCACCGTGGCACCCGAGCACGTGCTGCTCGGTCGCGAGACCATCTATCGCGACGGCGTGCGAGTCGGTTGGCTGACGAGTGGCGGCTTCGGCTACACGATTAATCGCTCCATTGGCTATGGCTACGTGCGCAATCCCAAGGGCGTGACTGCCGATTGGCTGTTGGCAGGCAGCTACGAGTTGGAGGTGGCCACGGAACGCGTGCCAGCCGAGGTTTCGTTGCAGTCTTTGTACGACCCGATCAACGCACGCGTGAAGATCTAGAACCATGAGCGACACGACAGTGCCCCAGCGTGCGCGCATCGTCATCATCGGTGGCGGCATCCTCGGCTGCAGCATCGCTTATTGGCTGACGAAGTACGGCGAGACCGATGTGGTGTTGCTCGAGCAGCATCAGCTCACTGACGGGGCGACATGGCACGCAGCCGGACTCGTCGGTCAACTGCGCTCCTCGCGCAACACGACGCGCATGCTGGAACAGTCCGTCGAGATGTATCGCGGCCTCGAAGCCGAGACCGGCCAAGCCGTTGATTGGCACGAGACCGGCAGTCTGCGCTTGGCATGTTCACCGGAGCGGGTGTTGGAGCTTCGCCGGTTGGCAACGATGGCGAA
>JAYVVU010000213.1:0-9537 GCA_043786755.1 Actinomycetota bacterium | reverse complement strand
AAGTTCTGACCGACGATCTCAACATCGGTGGCGGGGTCGAGACCAGCAGCGCCCAGCGCAGCGAAGATCTCGAACTCGTTGCCGTAGCCCCAGCTACCAATCTTCTTGCCGGCGAAGTCGGCAGACGAAGTGATGCCCGCGTCCTTGAAGCTGACCTGCAACGTGCCGCTGCGCTGGAAGATCTGCGCGATGTCGACGATGTTGGCGCCTGCCTCGCGTGATGCAAGTGCCTTCGGCACCCATGCGAGTGCGAAGTCGGCGCCACCACTGGCGAGCACGTCCTGCGGCACAATCTCGACGGCACCCTGCAAGATCTCGACGTCGAGACCCGCTTCGGCGTAACAACCCTGATCGACGGCTGCGTAGTAGCCAGCGAACTGAGCTTGCGTGAACCACTGCAGTTGCAGCTTCACCTTGGTCTTTTCGGCAGGGCCCTTGGTGGCGTCGCACAGTTTGGCGGCGCCGGCTCCATCCGTCGTTGCGCTGTCCTTGTCGTCATCGCCGCATGCGGCGAAGGCGAGTCCGGCAGCTGCGACGATGGCCAGCGACTTAAACAGTCGTGTCCGTTGCATTTGCACTTCCCCCTTGTTGTTGTTGTTTGAACTGATGACTTGTTATCTAGAACCATGTCTACCTAGAAATGCGTCGACGCTGCCACGGCACCGCGACGTACTCCAAGACTGCGGCGGACCCGAAGAACAGTAGGCCGAGCACAGAGGCACCCGCCACATACGCGAGGCCGACATCCTTCTTCGAGATCGACAAGAAGCCGGTGATGCTGGCTCCGAGACCGTTCCTGTTACCGCCAAAGTACTCGGCAACTACGGCCGTGATGACCGTTAACGGCGCCGCGACCCGAATGCCGGTGAACAGAAACGACATGGCGTTGGGAAGGCGGACCTTCACAAACTGCTGACGCGGCGAAGCAGCGAACGAGCGCATGAGTTCCAATTGCGTCGGCGAACTCTGGCGCAACCCGCGCGAAACGTTGACGAACACCACAAAGAAGGCGGCCAGGGTCGCCATGATCCGACGTGGGGTTTCACTATCGGCCTCGTAGAGGCGGGTGAACAACGCGATCAGAACGACAATCGGGATCGCGTTAACGGCGATCGCGATCGGGTTGACCAGTTCGCCAACCCAGCGCACTCCGGCGGCCAGCAGCGCGACGATGCACCCAAGCAGCGTTCCGGCGATCAACCCGATCAGAGCGTTCGTGCCGGAAACCTCCATCGCGTCGACGATGCGCTGCAAGTTGTCGAGCCCAGCCGACCACACCTGCGAGGGCTTCACGAGCACGAAGGGCTTGATGTGGCGCCAGACGACGAAGCCCTCCCAGGCGCCAAGGAACAGCGCGCCGAAAGCAAGCGGCGGCAAGATGCCACTGAGCCGACGGGCAACGGCGTTCATCGTGTTTCGATTCCTCGCGCGCCGACGCCAACTTCGCTGCCACGCAACGCCTCGCGTACCTCGGTGATCTTGTCGTAGAACTGCTTGGCTTCACGTGTGCCCTCGTCGCGCGAGCGGTCGAGGCCAACCGGGATGATGGAAGTGATTCGGCCCGGTCCGGCCGACATCACCACGACCCGGTCACTGAGGTACACGGCTTCGGGGATGCTGTGCGTCACGAACACGACCGTCGTCTCCGTTGCGGCGCAGATGCGCAACAGTTCGGCCTGCATGTGCTCGCGAGTCATCTCGTCGAGCGCGCCGAACGGTTCGTCCATTAGCAGCAGCGACGGATGCGCAGCGAGTGCACGGGCAATCGCGATCCGCTGTTGCTGACCACCCGACAACTGCCACGGCATGGCGTCGGCGCGTTCGGGCAGCTTGACCAGTTCCAGCATCTCCAGGGCACGTGCGCGGCGCTTGGCTTTGTCCCACCCCTTCAACTCGAGCGGCAGTTCGATGTTCTTCGCCACTGATCGCCACTCGAACAGGCCGGCCTGCTGAAACGCCATCCCGTAGTCCTGGTCGAGTCGCGCTTGGCGGGTTGATTTGCCGTTGACGCTGATGTTGCCAACGGTTGGTTCGAGCAGATCGGCGATGAGGCGCAACAGCGTCGACTTGCCGCAACCGGATGGACCGATCAGTGAGATGAACTCGCCGGTCGCCACTTGCAGCTGCACGTCGGTCAATGCGTCGATGCGATTCGGGCGATCGACGTTGAACACCTTGTGCACACCGTTCACCTCAACGGCAAGGTCCCCACGGGCGATAGTCATGAAAATTCCTCCGCAGGTCGGTTGCGCGTGAAGTAGCGGTCGACGGCATTGATGATCACGGCCATTAACAGGCCGAGCACCACGGTGCCAGCGACGGCGGTGAAGACCTTCGCCGGCCGCGAGGTTGCCTCTTGCATGTACGACAAGATCAGGTAGCCCACGCCGTTGGTGAGGCCGACGCTGAGCTCGCTGACGATCACGCCAAACACCGCGGCGCTGCCAGCAAGTCGCATCGCTGGTGCGAGGTACGGAACAGCTGCGGGCAGACGCAGTTTGCGCCACGTGCTCCACCACGAGGACGCGTACGAGTCCATCAGTTCCAGCGCAGCTGGCTCGGGCGAGTTGAAGCCGCGGAGTGCGCCGACCGCAATTGGAAAGAACGACAAGAAAGCGCCAAGCACCAACGCCGAGGTCCACTTCTGCCACTCGAAGCCGAAGATGCTGAGTTGACCGCCCCACGTAACGGTGAGTGGTGCGAGCGCGATCAGCGGAATCGTTTGCGACATGACCAGATAAGGCATCAGGCCGCGCTGCACAACCTTGAAGCGCGCCATGAGGATGGCGGCACCAATGCCGATGATCGTTCCCAGCACGAGCGCGGCGACCGCGAGCTTCAACGAGTTAAACGTTGCTTCGGCAACTGCCTGGAAGACATCGGTCGAACTGCCGCGAATTTGTGGCTTACCAAACTCGCGGCCCATGTCGAACACGCTGGGCATTGCTAGGTCGTTCGCGCGTGGCAACAGCTTGAAGCCGAACACTTTGCCAACCTCGCGCTCGGTGCCAAGCCACGGGCCGATCCAGTTGCGATACGACTCCCACACGGCGAGCAGCAGCACTAACGCGAGTACGCCAAAGGCGGCCGGACGAAGGCGCCGCAACTTCACGACCGGTTTGTTCACGACCGGTTTGTTCACGACTTGGCGCGGACGTGCTCGGCGACTTCAGGCATGATCTTTTCGCCGTAGGCCTGCAGCGTGTTGTCTTTGTTGTCGTGTTGCAGGTAAACCGCGAACTGATCGACGCCGAGGTCCTTGAGTTGCTTCATGCGCTCGATATGCACTTCCGGCGGGCCGATGATGCAAAAGCGGTCGACGATCTCGTCGGGAACAAAGTTGGCGTGCGTGTTGCCGGCTTGTCCGTGCTCGTTGTAGTCGTAGCCCTCACGGCCCTTGATGTAATCGGTCAGGGCTTTCGGCACTGGCGCATCGTCGCCGTAGCGGGCAACGATGTCGGCGACGTGATTACCGACCATGCCGCCGAACCACCGGCACTGTTCGCGCCCGTGCGCAAGGCCCGCCGTGCTTCCTTCGGTCACGTAGGCCGGAGCGGCCACACAGATTGTGATGTCGTCGGGGTTGCGGCCGGCAGCCTTCGCCGCCTCGCGGACTGACTTGATCGTGAACTCGGCGATCGAGAGGTCGGCGAGTTGCAGGATGAAGCCATCCCCCACCTCGCCGGTAAGTGCGAGTGCCTTCGGACCGTAGGCAGCGATCCACATCTCGAGCCGACTCTTCGCGGCCCATGGCAGTCGCAACTCACTGCCCTTGTAATCGACTGCACGACCGTTCGCCATCTCGCGAATGACGTGCACGCTGTCGCGCAGCGTCGCCAAAGTTGTCGGCGCACCGTTTGTCACGCGCACTGCTGAGTCGCCGCGACCGATACCGCACACAGTGCGGTTGCCGTACATCTCGTTCAACGTCGCGTAGACGCTGGCGGTCACGGTCCAGTCGCGCGTCGCGGGATTCGTCACCATCGGCCCGACGATTACGTTGCGCGTCTCAGCCAGAATCTGGCTGTAGATGACGTACGGCTCCTGCCACAGGATGTGGCTGTCGAAGGTCCACACATAGTCGAACCCATAACTCTCGGCGCGCTGAGCGAGATCGATCACCCGCCGCGAAGGCGGAGTCGTCTGCAACACAACCCCAAACTGCATTCTCGATCCCCTCTAGCGATTTTGCGGGAAGCCGAGATCCACGCGGCTTGTGCGCGGATCTGGCCAACGACTGGTCACGACCTTGGTGCGCGTGTAGAAGTTGATGCCCTCCGGACCATAGATGTGTGTGTCGCCGAACAGGCTCGCCTTCCAACCGCCAAAGCTGTAGTAGCTGACCGGCACCGGCACGGGCACGTTGATACCGACCATGCCGACTTGCACGTCAAACTCGAACTGGCGCGCTGCGCCACCGTCGCGGGTGAAGATTGCGGTGCCGTTGCCGAATTGGTTGTCGTTGATGAGCGCCAACCCATCGTCGTAACCCTTGACGCGCGTGACGGTGAGTACCGGCCCGAAGATTTCCTCGTCGTAGCAACGCATGCCGGGCTTCGCATTATCGATCAGGCTCGGCTTCAGGAAGAAGCCATCGGCGGGCAGGTCGCTAGGGACCGTGCCGTCGACCACGACGGTCGCGCCTTCACCTGCAGCACCGTCGACGTAACCCTTCACCTTGTCGCGATGCTCGCCCGTGATGAGCGGACCCATCTCGCTGCCATCCTCGCTGGCTGGGCCAACCACGATCGCTGGCAGGCGATCCTTGATCTTGGCGACCAAATCGTCGGCGATTGCATCGCTCGCCAATACGACCGAGATTGCCATGCAGCGTTCGCCAGCCGAGCCGTAGGCGGCGCTGACCGCCGCGTCGGCCGCCATGTCGAGGTCGGCGTCGGGCAAAACGAGCATGTGGTTCTTCGCGCCGCCCAGCGCCTGCACGCGCTTTCCGTTCTTGGTGCCGGTTTCGTAGATGTAGCGCGCAATCGGCGTGCTGCCGACAAAGCTGATCGCCTGCACATCCGGGTGCGACAGCAAGCGATCGACGGCGACCTTGTCGCCGTTGACGATGTTGTACGTGCCATCCGGCAGACCCGCCTGCTTCAACAGTTCGCCGACGAACATGCTGACTGACGGATCCTTCTCACTCGGCTTCAACACAAATGTGTTGCCGCACGCGAGTGCGTTGGCGAACATCCACATCGGAACCATCGCCGGGAAGTTGAACGGCGTGATGCCAACGCAAACACCGAGTGGCTGCTTGATGCTGTACACGTCGATACCCGTCGACGCCTGCTCGCTGTAGCCGCCCTTCATGAGGTTGGGGATGCCACACGCAAACTCGAT
Organism: Actinomycetota bacterium; assembly: GCA_043786755.1. Taxonomy (GTDB): domain Bacteria; phylum Actinomycetota; class Acidimicrobiia; order Acidimicrobiales; family Ilumatobacteraceae; genus UBA668. Next base: position 4,191 of record JAYVVU010000213.1, on the reverse strand, counting down.
GTTCTCCAAACCACGCGCAACCTCGCCGAGCGCGTCGCCCAGAACCTTGCCGTGCTCTTTGGAAAGCAGCGATGCGATCTCCTTGCGGTTGGCATCGACCAACTCGCGCATGTGGAACATGACCTCTGCACGGCGCGACAAGTTCGTCGCTCGCCACGCGGGGAACGCGGCCTTGGCGACCGCGACCGCGTGGTCGACGTCTTCGACCGACGCAAGGTCGACACTCGCCTGCTGTGCGCCCGTCGCTGGGTCGAACACAACCCCAGAGCGTCCGGAGGTTCCTTCGACGACCTTGCCGTCGATCCAATGCGAAATGCGATTCATGGTGATGCTCCAGTTATTGAACTTGGTTAGACCAGATACTGCGATAGACCGCGGCGGATGTACTGGCCGTGGCCCTTGCGTCCGCTGAACTTGTCGTTCTCGACGACGACAGAACCACGCGAGAACACGGTGTCGACCTTGCCGTCGATCACCCAACCCTCCCACGCGCTGTAGTCCATGTTCATGTGGTGCTTGTCCTTGATGCCGATCTTCGTCTTCTTGTTCGGGTCCCACACCACAACGTCGGCGTCGGCGCCGGGCGCGATGACGCCTTTCTTCGGGTACATGCCGAACATGCGCGCCGGTGTCGTGCAGCAAGTCTCAACCCAACGCTCGAGCGTGAGCTCGCCCTTCACCACACCCTGATACAGCAGTTCCATGCGGTGCTCGACACCACCGATGCCGTTGGGGATCGCCGAGAAGTTGCCGAGGCCAAGTTCCTTCTGATCCTTCATACAGAACGGGCAGTGATCGGTGCTGACGATGGCCAACTCGTTCATGCGCAGGCCCTTCCACAGATCGCCTTGGTGACCGTGGCCCATCTGGCCGATGTGGTGCGGATCGTGATCGCGACTGCGCAGCGGAGTGCTGCACACCCACTTGGCGCCTTCGAAGCCGGGCAGGCCGAGCGTCTCTTCCAGCGTGAGCCACAGGTACTGCGGACATGTCTCGGCGAAAACGTTGCGACCGTGATGACGGGCGGCCGCGACTTCGTTCAACGCGTCGCCTGCGCTCATGTGCACGATGTACAGCGGCACGTTGCCAGCAACCTGGCTGAGCACGATCGCGCGGTGCGTCGCCTCCGCTTCCAGCGGCGAAGGCCGCGTGTAGCTGTGGTACTTCGGATCGGTTTCGCCGCGCGCTAACGCCTGCTGCACGAGCACGTCGATCGCGATGCCGTTCTCCGCGTGCATCATGATCATCGCTCCGCAATCAGCGGCGGTCTGCATTGCCTTCAACACCTGGCCGTCGTCGCTGTAGAACACGCCCGGATACGCCATGAATAGCTTGAAGCTGCTGATGCCCTCGTGCTCGGTGAGGTACTTCATCGCCTTCAACGATTCGTCGTCGACACCGCCGATGATCTGGTGAAAGCCATAGTCGATGCTGCACTGGCCGTCGGCCTTGCGGTGCCATTCGGCGAGGCCCTGATGGACGTCTTCGCCGTAGCGCTGCACAGCCATGTCGATGATGGTTGTCGTGCCACCCCACGCCGCTGCGTTGCTGCCAGTTTCAAACGTGTCGCTCGCGAACGTTCCGCCGAACGGCAACTCCATGTGCGTGTGCACATCGATGCCGCCGGGTATGACGTACTTACCCTTCGCATCGATAACGCGATCGATGCCCTCCTCGGTGAAGTAGCCGGGCGCGCCGAGCGCGCGAATCGTCTCGCCCTCGATGAGCACATCCTGCGGCACCACGCCAGTGGTGGAGATGACGCTGCCGTTCTTGATCAATGTCTGCATTGGTTCGCTCTCTTTGCCTTTCAGGTTGCAGTTAGCGCTCGAAAAGATCGTCGTATGCGTCTGGCCGGCGGTCACGATAGAACGCCCACCGATCGCGAACCTGCTTGATCTTGTCCATGTCGAGGTCGCGCACGATCAGTTCTGGCTTGTGCGCATCGCCGACGTCGCCGACGAACTTTCCTTCCGGATCGACGAAGTAGCTCTGACCGTAGAAGTCGTTGTCTCCGAGCGGTTCGATGCCCACCCGGTTGATCGCGCCAACGTAATACATGTTGGCAACCGCGGCAGCGGGCTGCTCGATGCGCCAGATGTACTCGCTGAGGCCGCGGCTCGTGGCCGACGGGTTGAACACGATCTCAGCGCCGTTGAGACCAAGCGCACGCCAACCCTCGGGGAAGTGGCGGTCGTAACAGATGTAGACGCCGACTTTGCCGACCGCGGTGTTGAAAATCGGGTAGCCACCATCGCCAGGCGCAAAGTAGTACTTCTCCCAGAAGCCCTTCGTCTGCGGAATGTGCTGCTTGCGGAACTTGCCGAGGTACGTGCCGTCGGCGTCGATCACCGCCGCCGTGTTGTAGTAGAGGCCGGTACGCACGATCTCGTACATCGGCAGCACCAGCACCATGCCGGTTTCCTTGGCGAGACTTTGGAACCGCTTGGTGGTCGGACCGTCGGGAATCGCTTCCGTGTAGTCGTAGTACTCGGGCTCTTGCACCTGACAGAAGTAGGGACCGTAGAACAGTTCCTGGAAGCACAGGACCTGTGCGTTCTCCTTCTTCGCGTCGTGCACCGCTTGCTCGTGCTTGTCGAGCATCGCGTCCTTGGTGCCCGCCCAGTCCGTCTGCAGCAGTGCTGCTCTCACCGTGTTAGCCATGCCCGGAGACTACCCGCCGCCCACGATTCGGTAAATCCGAACTAATGAGTCGAGGGTTTGCTCCCGCAGAGGCGGCCGTCGAGGGTTTCCTCCCCGCTGGCAGGGAGGAAACCCTCGACGTACTACAAACGGGAGGAAACCCTCGGCTGTAGTAGCCGTGGATGACCGGTCGGCCCGAGCGTTGCAACGTTGAGAACCTTCTGCTCGCCGAGGTACGACTGCGCCTCAGCATCGGACATCGCGATCTGTGCGCGTCGATTGGCCATTCGGCCAACGTAATGCGCGGGTCAGATGCGGGTCAGCTCGAGCGCGACTGGGCACGCGGTGTCGGTCGTGCCTACTTGTGTGCACAAGCCGAGTGGAACGACGTCGGCGGTGCCTTCGTTCGGGATGCGATCGACGAGCGACTGGAACCCCACATCGGGTATTCGACGACCAACCCCGACGATTGCCCACACCGGAATCTCGCTGCAGTACGCGACCGATGCCGCGGCGCGCGCGCCGGGCACGGCCAGCATCTCGGTCTGCGACGCGGCCAGCGCCTCGATCAACACCACATCAGCGGCAAGCACCGCGCCGGTCAATAGGTCGGCGGAATCTTCGCTGCCGACGGCCAGCACTGCCAGATCTTCGCGGCGAAGGAGTGCCTCGCTGATGAGATCGGACCAACCGACGACGCACACGGTCGCGTCAAGCGGTAGCTCCGCGATGAGCCGGTCGGCGGTTGGATCGTCATCGATCTCCGATGCCAGTCGACGCGCAACCCTCCACGGATCGGTGTCGGTGAGCATGTGCGAGCACAGCCACCACAGCGGCCCCGACGTCGGATGGCGTTCGATAATTCGACGGCACGCGACCACCAAACCCGCCGGATCGTCTCCAAGGGCCCGTAGTGCTGACGCTGTCTCAACGACGAGCGTTCGCGGGTCGCCGCCATACGAGCGGGCGATGTAGCGCAAGCGCTCAATCGGATGCACAGCGGGACGCTACTTCCAAGGACGCTGAATTAAAGGGTGTGGCGCGCTACCGTTGCCCCTCGTGGCTAGCTCCGTCGCACTCGACACCACCCTCACCGCTATTACCGGCGAATCGCGCCCGCTCGAGGAGTGGCTCACCACCTTTCACCTCGCGAGCGTCGTGCTCGACCCATTCACCAACGAAAGTTCGTGGGTGCTGCAACCGGCGACGCGCATTCTCGAGGCGTTTCGCGGTGCCGATGTGCGAGTCAACCTCGTAGTGACCTGCTCGTCGGACGAAGCCAAGCAATTCCTCGGACCGCTGGTCGACAAGTTCCTCGTCTTCTGCGACCCAGATCGCCGCTTCGTGCGCGGCCTCGGTGTCGCGACCCTGCCGGCGTTCGTGTTTGTGCGCGGCGACGGCAGCGTGCATGCGGCCGCCGAAGGTTGGAACCCTGCCGCATGGCGCGGGGTCGCGGAAAGCATCGCCGAGACGACGTCGTGGATCGCTCCCACCATTCCGGTGGCCGCCGACCCTTCGCCGTTTCACGGCACGCCGGCACTTGGCTGA
>JAYVVU010000212.1:0-9575 GCA_043786755.1 Actinomycetota bacterium | reverse complement strand
GAATGCCGGCGTGCTTGAGACTCTCGACGACCGACAGGTATGCGTCCTGGTAGTCGATGTACTTTCCGACCAGCCCAATCGTCACCGGCCGAGTGGCGGCCTCGACCTTGGCCACCATTGCCTCCCACGGGGCCAGGTCGATCGGAGCCTCGATGCGCAGGCGCTCACACACCACCGTGTCGAGGCCTTCTTCGTGAAGAATCAGCGGCAGCTTGTAGATGTTGTTCGTGTCGGCAGCGTTGACGACGGCGTCGTCGTCGACGTTGCATAGGTTCGAGATCTTGCGCTTCAGGTTGTCGCTCAGCGGTTCCTCGCTGCGGCACACGATGATGTCGGGCTGGATACCGCGGCTGCGTAGCTCGGTCACCGAGTGCTGCGTTGGTTTCGTCTTCTGTTCGCCCGATGGCCCGATGAAGGGTACGAGCGTGACGTGGATGTAGCAGATGTTGTCGCGGCCGACGTCGGTGCGGAACTGACGTAATGCCTCTAGGAACGGCAAGATCTCGATGTCGCCAACCGTGCCGCCAACTTCTGTGATCACGACATCGACGTCGTCGGCGTCGAGGCGGCGAATGCGTCGCTTGATCTCGTCAGTGATGTGCGGAATGACTTGCACTGTCTTGCCGAGATAGTCGCCACGTCGTTCTGCCGCGAGCACTGTTTGATAGATGCTGCCGGTCGTTGCGTTCGAGTTGCGCGTGAGCGGTTCGTCGATGAAGCGCTCGTAATGACCAAGGTCGAGGTCGGTCTCGCCGCCATCGTCGGTCACGAAAACTTCGCCGTGCTCGAACGGATTCATCGTGCCCGGATCGACGTTGATGTACGGATCGAGCTTTTGCATTGTCACCCGCAGGCCACGCATCTTCAACAGGCGGCCAAGCGAGGAGGCGGTGAGACCTTTTCCGAGAGAGCTAGCAACGCCTCCAGTCACGAAAATGTGCTTCGGCATTACTGACCCCGTTTCAGTGTTCAACGTTGCGGCCTTTTGGCGCGTAACTGATAACGGGACTGCAGGATACCGCGGGGAAGGAGCCGAGTGGTGGTTCCCGTTAACATCCGCACGATGCCCGGGCAAACAGTCGACGTTTCAATGGTTGCCGTGACCATTGTTGCCGTGACCATGGTTGACGTAACCGTTCCCGTGTACAACGAGGAACACGTCCTGCGCGTCAGCATCGAACGGCTGCACGGGTATCTCACCACGAATTTCCCGTTCGGGTGGCAGATCTCCATCGCGGACAATGCCTCGACCGACGGAACGCGAGCAATCGCTCACCAACTGGCGGCCGAACTCCCCAACGTCCGCGTCGTCGAAGTCGACCGCAAGGGTCGTGGGCTAGCACTGCGCACGGCGTGGTCGTCGTCCACCGCCGAGATCGTGGCGTACATGGACGTCGACCTGTCGACAGGCGTCAACGCGCTCTTGCCGCTGGTGGCGTCGATTCATTCCGGCCACTCCGAGATCGGTATCGGCTCGCGCCTTTCCCCCGCCGCTCTGGTGGCACGTGGCCCGCGTCGCGAGTTCATTTCGCGCTGTTACAACCGCGTGCTTCGACTGGTCTTCGTCAACCGGTTCCGCGACGCCCAGTGCGGTTTCAAGGTGGCCCGCCGCGACATCGTGGATTTGTTGTTACCGCTGGTGCACGACAACGCCTGGTTCTTCGACACCGAGCTGCTGCTTGTGGCCGAGCACAACGGCCTGCGCGTATTGGAGATTCCCGTCGATTGGGTCGACGATCCCGACAGCCGAGTGCACGTGGTCTCGACCGCGACGGAAGACCTCAAGGGTGTACTGCGCGTGGCTAAGACGTTCGCTCGCGGCGGCGGCCGTGCCGACCTTGGCCCGCTCAGCCGGCCAGGGCTCAGCGACGACATGGGCAGACAGTTGGTCAGCTTCGGCGTCGTCGGCGCGACCAGCACGGTTGCCTCACTCGCGATCTACCTCGCGTCGCGGGCCTCGCTAGCCGCTGCCCCGGCGGCCGGTCTGGCGTACGGCCTCGTGACGCTCGTCAACTCGTGGGCCAATCGCCGGTTCACCTTCGGCCACCGCGGTCGGGCCGATCGCGGTAGTCACCTATTGCGCCTGGGGGCCGCCGCAGTCGTCGGCGTAATTAGTTCCATGTTTGTTGCCGACATCGCCAGCGATCACCGAGTTCGCGAATCGCTTGCCCTCATCGGGCTATGGCTGTCGCTTGCTGCGATTCGTTTCGCGTTACTGAGGGCGTGGGTCTTTCGGTCGCGGCCAGCACCCACCGGCGTGCAACGCACGCGGTGGGCCGGCAAATGAAGTTCCGCGAGTTGCAGTTCACCTACCGCCGCGCGGTGGTCGCCGCCGTCGCGGCGTCAGTCGCGCTGCGCGCCCGATTTCTCTTCACGCCACTACTTGCCGACGAGGGTGGCATCTTGTCGGTAGCACGCGATTGGTCGTCGGGCGGCACGCTGTATCGCAACGCGTGGATCGATCGCCCACAAGGGCTGATCGTGTTGTTCCGCGGCTGGGACGCGCTGCCCGGAACTGGAGTGTCCTCGACTCGCATGCTGGCCGTGTTACTCGGCGCAGCTGCTGTCATCGCCGTCGCCTCCGTTGGGCGCAGTTTGTTCAGCGCGCGTGTTGGAGCGCTCGCCGCATGGTTCACTGCCGCACTTACTGCGTCGCCCTTGCTGGAAGGCTTCGCTTCCAACGGAGAATTGCTATCTGCCGCGTTCGCTCTTTCGGGTCTCGCCGTTTTCACCGCCGTGATCATGAAGCGGTGCTCGTTGTGGTGGTTGCTACTGGCTGGAGTGCTGCTCGGCGTCGCCCTGGCGGTCAAACAATCCGCCTTCGACGTTTTGCTGGCGATGCTTGCCTGGCTGGCACTTGCGTGGCTGATGCGTTGGCAGCCACGCCAGCGAGTGGTGGCCAGCGGCGCGTTGCTCGCGCTTGGCGTGAGTTTCGTCCTGGGCGCGTGCGCGTGGCACGGCAGCACACTCGGCTGGCACGACTACTGGTACGCCGTCGCCGGCTTCCGACTGGAGGCGCGCAGCGCGTTGTCGAATCCAGAACTCGACAAGCTCGCCATCAGTCTGCTGTTCATCATCCCGGTGATGGTTCCGGCGCTGACGTTGGTAGTGCGCGGTGGCGGCGCTATCGCCGCTCGCTCGCTGCTGCAGCGACCTCATGCCACGCTGGTCATGTTGTGGACCCTCGCCGCCACGTTCTCGTTCGTCACCGGCGGCAGCTTTCACCGCCACTACTTCATCATTCTCGCCTTCCCGCTGGCGCTGCTGGCAGCAATCGCAACCGACAAACTCGGCCCGAGCGGGTTGCGCCACGGTGCGATTGCCGTGGGCATCGCCCTGGCCGCGGCGGTGCCCTTGATCGCCAACCCGCGGTTGATTCTCGGCGACGTGACCGACACAAACGTCGAATTGGCCTCGTGGCTCGATCAGCAAGAGGCTGTGCGCGGACCACTGACGGTCTACGCCTACTGCGCCGACGCGGCGCTTTACACCCAGATTGGCCAGATGCCTCCATTCCGGTATCTGTGGGAGGACCACGTGCGACTCGCCGACGGCGCACAGGACGGCCTGCTGGCGCTGCTGACGGGTCCAGACGCTCCCGATTACATCCTGCGGTTGCAGCCGTTCGAGAAGTGCGACGAATCAGGAGAACTGGCCGCGGCGATCGAGGGCGGCTACGTCAGCGAGGGCAAAATTGGCGAGGCAGAGGTCTTAAGACGCAGCGACCTCGCACCACCCGTTGGCTAGGCTGGGAGGGTGTCCGCAACTCTTGACGTTGTCGCGCCTCAGCGCACCGAATGGGAGCCTGAGGGCACGCGGCAAACCAACTCTTGGGTTCGCGAGCTCTTCCTCGTGCTCATCTTCTATCACGTGTACCAATTCGCTCGTGGTAGTGCCGATGTCGGCGCCCGCGGCAGAGCCTTTCGCCATGCTCGCTGGATCGTCGACGCTGAAAAGTCGCTACACCTGTTCATCGAGCCAGCGGTTCAACGCGCCGCGACCACTTGGGACTGGTTGATCACCTTCACGAACGGCTACTACGGCTCCGTGCACTTCGTGGGCACGATCACCATTTTCGTGTGGCTCTTTGTCCGCCATCCAGATGTCTATCCGCGGATGCGCAACCTGCTCGGTGTCACCACCGGGCTTGGCCTGATCTGCTTCTGGGTCTTTCCCTTGGCGCCGCCGCGAATGTTCCCCTGCAACGAATGGGTCGCGGCATACGGCCAAACGAGCACCGTCGGCAACTGCGTGGTCGACACACTGAACCGCGGAGGCAGCCCGTGGTCGTACAACTCGGGCGTCGCCCGCGCAATCGCTAATCAGTTCGCCGCGATGCCCAGCTTGCACTTCGCTTGGGCACTGTGGTGCGCGATCGTCATCTCTGCGTGCACTCGCTCACGCACGCTGCGGAACATCGGCATCTTCCATGCTGCGTTCACACTGTTTGCGATCATGGCCACAGCGAATCACTACCTGCTCGACGCAGTCGGCGGCGTAGTGGTGTTGCTGCTGGCCAACTGGATTATCGGAGTAGCAGCACGACGTCGTGCCGCTCGCACGTTGCCCGCTGATTTCGCTCACGAATCGGTGTGAGTATGGATTCGCCGTCGGCGAACCCGGTGATGGCACCGGCGCTCAAGCCACTCCCCGATCCTGCGGCACCGACTCGCGGCGGCCATCGCGGCTGGGTACGCGAGACCGTGCTGGTCATCGCGTTCTACTACGTGTACCAAACAATCCGCAGCCTCGCCGATAGCGGTGTCACCAATCGTGCGTACTCCAATGCACGCCACTTGGTCGACTGGGAGAAAACGCTACGCATTTTCCACGAACAAGCAATTCAGGAAGCGCTGCTGGGCGCGCATTGGCTCATCAAGCTGATGAACATCGTGTACGGGACATTGCACTTCCTCATCACGGCTGGACTGCTCATCTGGCTCTATCGCCGACGACACAACGCCTATCGCCACATGCGCAACCTGCTCGGCTTCACCACCTTCCTCGCGCTGATCGGCTATTGGGCGTTTCCGCTCGCCCCGCCGCGGTTGTACAAGTGCAACAACGACATTCCCGTGCCTGGTCCCGACGGGTATGCGATCGGAAAGTGCTTCACCGACACACTCGACACTGTCGGCGGTCTGTGGAGCTATCACTCGCCTGTCGCCAAGGCGGTCGCCAACCAATACGCCGCGATGCCGAGCCTGCACTTTGCCTGGTCGGTGTGGTGCTGTGTGGTGCTCGTGCGCTACAGCACGCATCGCTGGACGCGAGTCGCTGGCATCGCATACCCAATGCTGACGCTCGCCGCAATCGTGATCACCGGCAATCACTACTTCCTCGACGCACTCGGTGGTGTAGTCACCTTTGTCGTAGCCATCGGTCTGCTCCGCTGGCGCGAAGGGCGGTCACGTCGGCGGGCCGCCAACGGCGCGAAACCGGCGCCAACGATCTAACGCCGCTCGGCGATGAAACGCAGCGGTGACGCTGATGAAGCTAACGACACCCGCCATGCCGCCAAGCAGCACTGCCGGTACTGCTTCGCGACGTGTCGGCTCGAACAGGCGCACGACGACCAGCATGACGGCGAACGCAACTACTCCAGCGACTAGCGCTTCGATCAGGATGCGCGCTATGCGTCCGAACGCCATCGCGCCCGTCAGCGCATGCACGCGCCGAGTCAGCAGCACGGCCGCGACGAGTTGCGAAGCGCCGTAGCCGATGGCGAGCGCGGGTGCGCGTTCGGCGGACGCCATGAAGTGCGCGGCAATCGTCATCACGCCGACGCCGGTGAGAGCGCTGTAAATCATCAGCAGCGACGGGCGGCGCACGTCTTCTAGTGCGAACAGAACTCGAATCATCACGAAGGCGATGCCATAACCGGCGAGGCCCGGGCCGAAGGCGGCGAGCGTGTGCGCGATTGGAGCCAACCCTTGACTCGCGGTCTGGCCGACCCCGGCTAGCAAGCGAGTGAGCGGCCATGCGAGGGCTGCCATGCCAGCGCCTGCGATCATCAGCACGGGGACAGCGAGGCGGAGTGCGCCGTCGATCGCAGCTCGCACTTCGTCGTGGCGCTCGCGCTGCCAGCCATCGGCGACTCGCGGTACAAGCGTGGTGGCGATGGTGACCGCAATCAACGCGTGGGGAAGTACGAAGAATGCGAACGCATACACGAACACGGCGACGCCGCCGGGCGCGCCGTTACCGATCACCAACGCAGCCGCCGTTGGCACCAGCGTGCCAACGATGGAGAGCGTTGCCCAGCGGAACGACCGCTTCATCGAGACGACCGCGCTGTGGTTGGGCTGCCAACGCGGCCACCACTGCACGCCAGCCCGGCGTAGCGCGAACGCAGGGGTCAGACTAAAGAGGATCACTCCTAGCGTCGTGCCACCGGCGATCAGGGTGAACTGCCATGACGTCAGGTCGAGGTCGGCGACCCGACCAGCGCGGTTGGCGCGAAATGCGATGCAGGCAGCGATGACGATCACGTTGTTCACCGCGGGCGCCAATGCGGCGCCGACGAAGCGGCCCTTCGCGTGCAGGGCTGCGCTGAGCACAGTTACCACTCCATAGAAGATGAGCTGCGGCACGAACACCAGCACCATTGGCACCATCACGTCGAGCTTCTCGCGAGCAACCGCAGCAGAAGGTTCGGACGCGACGAGAATTCGGGCGACGATCGGCGCGGTGGCCAGCCCAATAATCGCGACGACAGAGAGCGCGCCGACGATGACTCCCGACGTTGCGCGGGCGGCGTCGCTGAGCGCCCGATCGCCACCCTCCCGACGGGCAGCCACGAACGAGGGCACCAGCACCGCCTGCAGCACGCCAATCGCGACTAGCTCAAAGAGCAGGTTCGGAATCATGTTGGCGGATAAGTACACGTCGGCGAGCACACCGTTGCCCATCACGGCTGCGACAGCGAGTACCCGGCCGAAACCACTAATCCGCGAGATCAGCGTGCACACGGTCACCGTCACCGTGTCGCGACGAAATCCCGACGTAGTCAGTTGCAGTTCCGGCGCTTCCAGCTGAGTGGTCATGTGAGAACGCTTCCGCTGCGCGGACCAAGAAGATCGGATGCGTGGCGACGTGCCGATTCGCCAGCCTCATCACCAGACAGCATGCGCGCGACCTCGTCGACGCGATCGTCGCCTGTCACCACACGCGCGGTCGCACGCGTTTGTCCGTCGGCGACGTGCTTGGCAACAACGACCTGCCGTTGCGCGAGCGCGGCGACTTGCGCAAGATGCGTCACCACGAGAACCTGGTGACGTTCGCCGAGAGCGGCGAGGTTGCGGCCGACCGCAACCGCGGCGGCACCGCCGACGCCAGCGTCGACCTCGTCGAACACCAAGGTTTCGGGGGCTTCGGTGAGCACCAGACGCAGCGCCAGCATCGCCCGCGCCAGTTCGCCACCACTGGCGACCCGCGCCAATGGCAGCAATGGTGCGCCAGGGTTAGCCGCAAGCAAGAAAGCGACGTCGTCGCCAGGATCTTCGTCGCCGACAACGATCGCGACCTTCGCGTTTGGCATTGCCAACTCCTGCAGGTGTCGTTGCACGCTCTCGGCAAGAGCATCTGCTCCACGCCGCCGCGTCGCACCGACCAACGCTGCCGCCGCGCGCTCGGCCGCGACAGCCTGCACACGATCGTGTTCCAATTCGCCAACGCGCTGCTCGTAGCCCTCCAACTCGACGAGCCGGTGCTGTGCCGACTCGTGGAATGCGAGAACCTCGGCGAGGGACTCGCCGTACTTCCGTCGCAGATCGCGAAGTAACTGCAGTCGATCGCGCACTTCGGCCAATCGGTGAGGATTCTCTTCGATGCCGTCGGCACGCACCCGCAGCTCGGCCGTGACATCCGCCAGTTCGGCGGCAACTCCGCGCAACTGTTCTTCGAGTTGCGCGTACGGTGCACGACCGGTGAGTGCTTGCAACGCGGCGCCAACGCCGTCGACGGCTCGGTCGTCGTCGGTGAGCGCCGCGAGCGCCAGTGCACCCATTTCCCGGTATTCGACTGCGCGTGCGAGCACGTCGAGTTCGCCGTCGAGCTCGGTGTCTTCGTTGGCCGACACAATCGCTGCAGCCTCCAGCTCGCCAACCTGAAAGCGCAGCAAATCAAGTTCCCGTTCGCGCGACTTGCCGTCGCCTCCGAGCGCGGCGAGCGCACCATCGATCTCCGCGAGCGCAGCACGTGCATTACGCAGTGGCTCGAGATCTGTGTGGCAGAAGCGGTCGAGCGCTTCACGCTGATTGCGACCGGAAAGCAAGCTCTGATGGGCATGCTGACCATGCAGATCGACGCACCCTTCGCCTAGTTCGGCCAGGTTGCCGACAGTCGCCAGCCTGCCGTTGATGTACGCGCGCGATCGGCCGTCGGCGGGAATGACACGAGCAACGACGTATTCCTCGCCATCGACAACGAACCGACCCTCGACGCGCGCTTCCGCACAATTCGGTCGCACCATCGTAGCGTCGGCACGGCCACCGACTAGGAGACTGATCGCCTCCACCAACATCGTCTTACCCGCGCCTGTCTCGCCGGTGAGCGCGGTCAGCCCAGAGCCGAGCACGAGATCGAGCGTGTCGATGACACCTAACGACTCAATGTGTAGTTCGTTGAGCATTAGCGATCTGCCAGCCCGAACTTCGCCTTCAGGATCTGATGGAAGCGGCGGTTGCCGAAGCGCACAAAGCGAGCGACATGAGTGGCGGGTGCGACCGAGACGCGATCGCCCATCGACAGAGTCGTCGCCGGTTGACCGTCGATCGACAGTGTTGCCGAACGATGCCCAATCACCTCGACCTCAACCAATTCGCTTGGATCGATTACTAGCGAACGATCGAACAACATGTGTGGCGAAACCGGTGTTAGCAGCATCGCCCGCAGTCGCGGCGACAACACTGGTCCGCGCGCCGACATTGAGTAGGCGGTGGAACCCGTCGGCGTCGCGAGGATCAAGCCGTCGGCGGCGTACGAGGTGAATGGTGCACCGTCGATCCACACTTGCAGCCGAACGGTGTGACCGGAGTCCTGCTTCTCGATCACCGCCTCGTTGAGCGCGAAGTGTTTCGGCCTCGGCGCGCGATCGACCGTCATGTCGACGTCGACGTCGTCAGCCCGGGTCACCGAGGTCGCCAGCACCATCCGCTCGTCGATGTGCCACTCGCCGGCTTCCGCACCAGCGAAGTAGCGCTCGAGCGCGGGACACAGCGCATCAGGCTCGACTTCGGTGAGGTAACCGAGCAGACCAACGTTCACGCCAATGATCGGCACCGATTGCTCACCGAGCAGCTTGACGGTGCGCAGCATCGTGCCATCGCCGCCCAAACTGAGAGCGAGATCGGCGCTGCCCGGGTGGTGATCGGCGACCAAGTCGTTCAGTGAGAGCGGCTCGGCATCGTCGGGAGTCATCCACGGCTGATGGCCACGGGCGCGCAGCCAGTCGGATGCCACCCGCGCGAGGGCGCCGGCTTCCATCCGGTCGTGATGGGCAACAAGCAGCACAGAGCTCACGCGGGGAATCCTGACCGCTGGGTAGTGGCATGTACAAGGAATTCGCGGTTGCC